>CABVSA010000003.1 GCA_902500805.1 uncultured Nitrospira sp.
GACGTTTACGACGACAATCGACGACCATTTCGCCATATAAAGGGCGGGGCCAAGGTGGAGGCAGCCAACCTTCGCCCCGCGCTTGGTCCGAGCCGGAGGGTCACCTGCTCGGACAATTCATCGATCTCCATCCCACTCGTGAAACTTTGCACCGCGATAGCAGCACCCCAGAGCAAACGCACTACATGTGCCCTAAGTATGGCTCCAGGACTGCAGCGTGCCTTTGAGAGTCATCCCTTACCGTTCTTCCCCCTTGGGATAAAGGGCGGGGCCAAGGTGGAGGCAGCCAACCTTCGCCCCGCGCTTGGTCCGAGCCGGAGGGCCACCTGCTCGGACAGTTCACACAGACAGTTTTTGTGAAATAGACGCAATCAGGCCGTATTCGTACCAGCGCGTAACAATAAGACTGCGCGGTCCGGATCAGCTAAACCTGACCTAGGAAATCGAAGGAGGTGCCCGCGAGTGGATCGCGGAGGTATCGATTGAAAGCAGAAGTCCCGTGGAAGCGAATTCGACCGGCCCACTCACCAAATCCTTGACGGCCAGTGGTGGACCAGCTTCAGCAACAGTGTCCGCCGTAGCCTGACAAGCCCAGGCACAGAACTGGTCTGCGGCAGATGAACCTTCGTCAGCGTGATGGTGATGATGACTTTGATTCAAGTCACCATGAACCAGATTGCAACTACTGCCTAAGACAAGCAGCACGGCATACAGCAGTGCCGCAAAGCCGGCGATTGAAAGATGAGGCAATGAGTGGCGTGAGCGATTCACGTGCATTCTGGTCCCTATCAATAATTTTGCACTATACATGAGTGCCAAGAATTTGTCTGCTACGGTTACTCACCACTGCACCAGAAATTTTCACAATTTGACGATTTCAATCGAGTACGTCGTCACACCGTGCTCATCCCTCATACGTTAGTTTGCCAAACTGTACACAATCGGAAGACTCACCACGATCTGCGGCTTTCCAATGGCATGTTTCATATAAAGCGGGCATGCGAGCTTGACTGCTTCGATCGCTGCCGCATCAAGCACGGTGTATCCGGAGCTCTTCTGGACAAACACATCGGCTAACTGCCCATCCGATCGAATGACCGCTTTCAAGATAACTTTCCCTTCTTGGCCATTCAAACGGGCAGAGCTTGGATAGCGCTTCAGTTCTGCGACCCGACGCCACAATGATTCGGCCAGCCATCGGTTATCGGTTTTCACTTCAGAGTTAGACGTCGCAACTCCATCTACCGTCCTCTGCTGTGAGATTAGAACGTCAGAAGACAAGGCCGGAGCCGACGCCATTGCCACCGGTTCCTGTTGAACCGGTTGAGACTCCGGTGGTTCGACTGAATCGGCCAGTGCGACGGGCTCAGCCATTTTCCCTTCGACTGTCTGTTCAGCCACCGGCGGCACTGTTTCAACAACGCGTTGTTCCATTGGCTCTTGGCGTAACTGAGGAACTTCCACCTTCTGCTCAATCACTGGTGCCGGTTCAATAGTCTGTTCCAACGGCTTTACTGCAGGGGATACTTCCGTCACACGTTTGGGTCGTGACGGAGGCAGGACCTTCGCCATCGGCTGCGCCGGCGTCGCCACGGATTGGACCGACTCAGATAATGAGGCAGATTTCGTCGCTTCTACGAGCGCGACGTCCCACTGAAACAGGTCCTGCTGCAAGATTGGTTTGACTTGTGTTGCAACAGCAAACGCCACACCAATGACCACCCCATGCAGAGTCAGTGAGATTGCCCAGGCGGGGAAAAACAACTGATTGGTATTTACCGATGTTGCTTCGTCTACTGACAAGCTGCGCTCCACATCACTCGCTGGAATTGAGGTGCGAGGCGAAGGCCAAGGCAAGTGCGCCTCCACCCCGCGCTGATCCGAGCCGGAAGCTGCCGGCTCGGGTAGGACACATTCTCCAGCTCCCGTATTTCTTGTCCGAGAACCGACAGGCAGCCCATCAGAGGCTTCATGCACTCCGATGGACCGCTCTGTCTCCACACTTCCTCTAATTGGTCGCCTGGTTGCCGGCTGCGGCCGCACCAGAATCGAACACCATCACCCCTCCAGGATTTGCCCCGACAGCGACCGTCTGCTTTTCTTGATGGTCAGTCGCATTGATAATGGTGAGCGAATTCGCCGGCGCTGCATTCGACACCGCTAGATACTTCGCCTCACCGACTCCTTCAGCCAGGACATCGAAGCCGTGCCCACCGGTTGACACCAACGGAATCTCCCTCAACAAAGTGAGTGCTGGAGGCGCCACAGTGGTCCAATCAAACGCAAACAACCGGTCTTTCTTTGTGGCCGTTGCTCCATTCCCGGCTAGAATGTAGAACCGCCCGGAGTTCGGGGCAAACTTGAACGCCCCAGGAGACGTTCCATCTAGTTCAGGGATGGTCAAGTTAGCGATAACTGGCGTCGAGGCACTCAGATCAATCACGCCAAGCTTCGTTGCTTGCGGCGCGGTTGTTTCGCCACGTAGGAGGAGATACTTCCCGTCTGGTGAAATACCATAGGAGGTGTAAGGAGTTCCGGCAAGATCAAAGGTCTTGGTAATAGCTAAAGTTGCCGGATCGATCTCCGCGATCTCACCATACCCTTCTTGAATGCTGTAAACCTTCTTCGTCAATGTTGACCAACGGATGCCGTGCGGAGCTGAGGCATTCGGCGTAAACGCCGTCGTGATCGGCGTTGCGGATTCGTCATTGCAAGGCGTAGTTTCCTTGGCTGACTTACAGAGATCGATGCGCGCAATCATCTTACGATAGTTCGCGGAGGTTTCATCGTCGTCAAGAACGGCAATTTCACCGGCGGTTTCACTGGAGACAAAGACTCGCTTATTCTCTGCAAAGGCTGCAACTTTATGTCCGTCAGCTAAAATACAGGTCGTTCCGAGTACGATAGGCGGACTTCCTCCTGGACCAAGGTGCGAATTATGAACCACTGTCACCGATCCCCCGCCTGACGCAGCACAATTGATCAAATCGTCGCCTGGTGTCGTGGTCCCTGCGGCATTGTCGCCGTCGTTCATGATCCAAATCACCTCGCCATCGTTTCGATCCCGATAGAGGTGAACCGGGCGCGTGCCTGTCCCCAGATTCGCCTCATGAACCGGGGTCGCCGCTGTGAGCGGATCAATCGTCGCGACCTTGTTCGCTGCCGCAAGATTCACAAAAACCCAATCTTCCTTCGAAATCTGCATATCTCCCAGTGCGGCATTCTCGAATTCCGCTGCCTCGATCGTGTTGACCACCGAATTGCCGGAATCTCCCTTCAGCGCCACGCTGGTCAATGTCTTGTCTCCGGTATTATTCACGAACACTAGCGCACTGGTATTCCCGGCGCTACCGCCTGAAGTGGGCGTTGCCGTGGTGGTTTCTCCTGAATTACAGGCCGCAAGGCTGACCAGCGCAAGCCCTAAGGCGCCGGTTCTGGCACTCGAAATAAAGATGTTTCTCTTCCTCGTTTCCATGGAACGTTCCTTCCTCGTGAATGATCGTCTTCACCGTTATTATTAATGGGAGCGCAGCCGGCTCCCCGAACGAATTTGTGCTATGCAGTCTCCCAAACAGCCTGCGGCGGGCCACGGGGTGGATATTGGCCATCCACATCTGCATGCCGAAGCGGAATGGTGCCAAGACTCCAGACGAGACCTACCTCTAGATCTGCCGAGCTGTCGCCTCGTCCGCCACTACTCTGAATATCGAAACCACTGCAGTGCCATGCGCAATGGTTGTGGCCCTGTTGGCTGTGCTGTGTCTGCCCACTCGGACAATGGGGCGCTGCCCATTGTGCCGTCAGATTGCCCTGTCCGACCGAGAGAGATCCGGTCAGCCACAGCAAGGCACAACAACCGGTGAGGACTCGAGAAACGTCTTGTCGCATCTTCCTTAACATCGTCGATTCGATTCCGTCGTTCCTGTGGATTCTCTACGACGCTCCGCCGAATAGCTGGAATGACTTGGTCATCCCGAAGATGTAGCTGATCTGTTGTTGGAGATTGCCGTTGAAATCCCTGTGAATAGGGATCTGCGCAATGAAATAAAACGAGGCGAAGTTCATGACATTGAACATGACGCCCGGTGAATAGGCGACATAGGTTGAGCCGGTTGTCGGGATGGCTCGGAATTTAATCGCGGGATCCAATAAAATAGGCGCGCCTCCCGGATTGAACTGGAATAACGATGCGTCCATGGCGTCGTTCTGCATCCATCGAAAATTGAACTGCTGCGTCACCACCAACCAAGGCGTCTGTTCCAGCGGGATGACATTGAGACCCAACGCCCCGCTCACTTCGTCGCCGAACTTGTATCCGTCACTATTCTTAAACGTGTGTCGATAACTGACCGACGCGAACTGATTCACCCGATGGGGAATCAGCTCATAGGTCTGATAGAGCATGGGAACGATACCGAAGTTGCCCCGACCGATTTGCAGGGTTGATTCGGCTAAGCTCGTCCCCTGTGCAAATTTGCCGTAGCTGCCGGTCGGAAAATCGACTCCCACTCCAACCACAATCATGCTACGCAAGGTGGGAAGCACGTTGTACTTCAGCGAAGCCCGAATATCCCCCAGTCCTCCTTCACCGTATGGAACAGGAACGAGCCCGCCGATTTGGGCGTTGGATTCGACATGTTTGTAGGGGATCGCGACTTGGATGCCGAGACGTTCAGTCAAACCATAGTTCAAGTCCAATGTCGCGGTGCGCGTCGTGGTTTCGATACGGTTCACATCCAAATTCGCCAGAGTGAGGGTCCTTCCGCCCTGATCAGCAAAGGGAATACGACCACCTTCACCAGGAGGAGCCTCCATCGGAGTCCAGTTATAAATCGCGTTGACCGTCAGCAGTCCTTTCATCGGCACTTGTTGTTGCGACCCGATCACGACAAAACAGCTCACCGACCCGCACGATGCCTCAACCGAGGATGGATTGAGCATCGAGAACAACATTCCGACTACACCACTGACACTGATGACCCTGGACCAGATCGTCCGTACCATGATTCCCAAACTCTTTCTGTGTTGTGACACGGCGGAATCCGTTCATCCGGAAATCGCCGCGAGACACGGTTGTTGTGAATGCACCCGTCGACTGTGGGCGCTATGCGAAGAAAGGAGGAGGCCCGCGGAAGAAGTACTGGAACGAAACGGAAATGCGAATTGGATTGCTGTGGACAACGACCGGCTGTTCGACCAGCTGAAGAGTGGATTCCAACGAAATTGACGTGGACTCAATATCCTGGCCTGCCGCACAAAGCCAGGCACAGATTCCGGTCGAGTGGGTACCTGCCTGATGGTCGCCGTGGTGCTCGGCATGACCCACACTGGCGGCGGCCATTGCCCCGTTCACCAGTACGAGACAGACCAGCAGCAGCCAAACAAACCAGGATTGTTTTAATCTTGCCAACATACTTCTTCGACTATTTGAGCGATGCCGCCTTCATCGGTTCCGGCTTCTGAATCCGGGCTACCGTGTCGAGAATCACCTGCTCGGTCAGCAGCCCGCCCTTGATGTATTCTTGGACGACACCTTTTTCATCAATGAACACGCTGACCGGTAATCCGAAGACTCCGAACTGGTTCGCCACCTTGTTGTCTCGATCCATGAGCACCGGGAATGTGTGACCATGTTGCTGGATATGTTCACGCACCTTCGGCTCATCCTCCAGCTCATTGATGGCCAACACGACAAACCCCTTATCGCGCAGCTTGTCGTACATCGCTTGCATCGCCGGCATTTCCGTCGTGCAGGGCTTGCACCAGGTCGCCCAGAAATTGACCAGCACAACCTTTCCTCGATATTGACTCAAGCTCTGCTGTTTCCCGTCCAAATCAGCCAAGCGAAAATCTTCGGCGGTCGTCCCCACGGCAGGCACCCGAGAACCCATTCCCCACACGAACCCGCTGCCAGCCATCAACAGCACACCGGCAAGCAGGAGACCAGCGAAGACTTTTTGATGATTCATTCCACTCATGTGCATCGCCCTCCACAATATCTTCATTGATATTAAGGGAAGTTCATGGATCAGCTTCCCTCCTCAGGGAGCTCACCCGGATCAAGCTCTCTCGTTTACGGATGATTATATAGAGACCAGCAACTGTTTATGCTGGCAGGGATGGCGGAGCCCGGCTCGGCGTGACGTACAGACGCTCTGTACTAACGTGGATAGGATGAGCATGGGAGACGACCGCGATGGGGCGATGCTCAGATCGGATAAGAACGGCCTCGGTATCGAGGACTGTACCGGCCGCACACATCCAAGAACACAGCACGGTCCCGTGCGTGGCCGTTTGATGCTGAGCATGGTGTCCGGCATGTTCAGCCGCTTGCGCCTGTGCCAAACCACCGATGGCAAGGACGCAGAGTACGAGAGAGATCGAAAAGAATTCTCGGAATGTCTGGCTCATGCTCGAAGACACTTCCCGACAGGGATCTGATTGATCTCTGACATGCCTACACATACTACAGATGCAACAACTCTCGCATACTAGGCGACCGAAACAACGCCTGTCAAGCCACCAGAGCTGCTGCCGGAGGATCAGGTAGGATTCACCGAAAAGATGCTGTATACTGCCTCGGTTATCGAAGACACCGTGACCCAACTATCATCAAGAACGACGATCTTTCACTACATACTTATCTACTTCTATGGTTACGCAAGTACTCAATCTCATCTTCGGCAGTAAAAACGATCGTGAAATCAAGGCCATTCGGCCGATCGTGACTCAGATCAATGGACTGGAGGCCGGGCTCACTCCCCTTTCCGATGAGGCGCTCGCCGACAAGACCCAGGACTTCAAAAAGCGGCTTGCGGCAGGCCAGACGCTCGACGACATTTTGCCTGAGGCGTTTGCCGTATGCAGAGAAATGTCGCGCCGCAAGCTCAATATGCGCCACTTCGATGTGCAGCTGATCGGCGGCATGATCCTCCATCGCGGGCGCATCGCCGAGATGAAAACCGGCGAAGGAAAAACTCTGGTGGCAACCTTGCCGGTCTACCTCAATGCCCTGGAAGGCAAAGGCGTCCATCTCGTGACGGTCAACGATTACCTGGCAAAGCGCGACGCCCAGTGGATGGCGCAGCTCTACCATGCGCTGGGACTCTCCACGGGCATCATCCAACACGATGCTTCATTTATGTACGACCCGACCTACGAGGCATCGGACAAACGGCTGCAGCACCTCCGTCCCTGCACAAGACCTGAAGCCTATCGCGCCGATATTACCTATGGGACGAACAACGAATATGGCTTCGACTACCTTCGCGACAACCTCGTCGTCACGGCCTTGAACCAATGCGTCCAACGTGAGCTGAACTTTGCAATCGTGGACGAGGTCGACAGCATTTTGATCGATGAGGCTCGTACCCCGCTGATCATTTCCGGTCAAACCGATCAGACCACGGACCTGTATTACCGGATTAATGCGATCATCCCTCAGCTGAAGACCGAAACAGACTACACCATTGAAGAGAAAACTAAGACGGCGGCCTTGACCGAAGACGGCAACGCCCGCGTCGAAAAGCTGCTGGGCGTGGACAATCTGTACGATCCGGCCAACATGGACATGGTCCATCACGTGGTCAAGGCCCTACAGGCCTACACGCTCTATAAGCGAGACGTGGACTATGTGGTGAAAGACGGCGAAGTCATCATTGTGGACGAGTTCACAGGACGGTTGATGCCGGGGCGACGCTGGAGCGACGGGTTGCATCAAGCTGTCGAGGCCAAAGAAGGGGTCAAGATCGCCAACGAGAACCAGACCCTTGCGTCTGTGACCTTCCAGAACTATTTCCGCATGTACAACAAGCTCAGCGGCATGACCGGGACAGCCGACACCGAAGCCGCCGAGTTCGCCAAGATCTACAACCTCGATGTCAACGTCGTGCCGACCAATCGTCAGATGATTCGGCAGGATTATGCCGATGTGGTGTATCGAACCGAGAAAGAGAAATTTTTGGCGATCGTCGAAGAGATCAAAGAATGTCATGAGCGCGGACAACCGGTGCTGGTCGGCACTATTTCCATCGAGAAATCTGAAAAAATTGCAGGCCTACTGAGCCGTAATGGCGTGAAACACAACGTCCTCAACGCCAAGCAGCATGAGCGGGAAGCCGAAATCGTTGCGCAAGCCGGGCGCAAAGGCGCGGTGACGATCGCCACCAACATGGCAGGCCGCGGAACCGACATCTTATTGGGCGGCAATCCGGACTTCATGTACAAGCAGATCCTGTATCGCGAGGAGAACATGTCCGAGAGCCGCAAGCTCGAGGTCTATGAGGATATTCGATCCGACTGCGAGAAGAACAAGCAGGACGTCATCGGCGTGGGGGGACTGCATATTCTCGGGACGGAGCGTCATGAGAGTCGCCGCATCGACAACCAGCTTCGTGGACGAGCCGGTCGCCAGGGCGATCCGGGCACATCACGGTTCTATCTCTCGCTGGAAGACGACTTGATGCGCATCTTCGCGTCCGAACGGGTGTCTCAGCTGATGCTCAAGCTCGGTATGGAGGAAGGCGTCCCGATCGAACATGGCATGGTCACGAGGGCGATCGCCAATGCACAAAAGAAGGTTGAGGCCCATAACTTCGAAATCCGGAAACAGTTGCTCGAATACGACGACGTGATGAACAAGCAACGTGAAGTGATCTACCGTCACCGCCGGGCCGTACTGAGCGGAGACAACCTGACCACTGATCTCCACGATATGATGGCCGGATCGGTGGAATCTTCTCTGAACGTGTATTGCCCTCCGGATCAATACCCTGAAGATTGGGACGTCAAAGGGTTGACCGAGGTCATGCATGCTCAGTTCGGCTTAGACGTCACCCAAGGCAAGCACGATGGTGGAGACTCGCTGCGTGATGTGGGACGCGACGCCTTGCTGGAAGATCTCAAAACCCACGTGCGAGAAGCCTACACAAAAAAAGAGGTGGAACTGGGACCGGAGTTGATGCGTTTTCTGGAAAAGACCTTCATGCTCCAGGTCATCGATCACCATTGGAAAGACCATCTGTTGGGGATGGACCATCTGCGAGACGGCATCGGACTTCGTGGATACGGTCAGAAAGACCCCCTCATCGAATATAAACGAGAAGGGTTCGATCTGTTCGCCGGCATGATGGAACGGGTCAAGTCCGACACGCTGGAACGGCTGTTCCATGTACAGGCCGTCCGCCATGAGGGTGAACAGCCGGCGACTCCGCCTGAGCCGATTCCCCAACGCCCGCAACCCAAGCTGACCTTGAACCGTGGCGATGAACCGGTTGCCGCGCCTGCTCCAGCCCAGCGGACCGAGAGTAAGGTCGGTCGCAACGATCCCTGCCCCTGCGGCAGCGGGAAAAAATACAAGAAGTGCCATGGCACATAAGACACAGGTGGCAATCGTCGCACAGATTTCGTTCCATACCTCTTGGAACAACCCCAGGAACTCAGGCTGGATACACCGCGAGTTGAAGAGCGCGCCCAGGGGTACTGATTGTATACAAATATGACTCTGTTGTTTGCCCGGCAACCAGCAATTCTCCCTGATCTCACCTTGACTTAACGCAGTTCGAGAAGCTACCCTAACCCCCTTTCAATACCAGGAGATGGGTACATATGGCCCATGCTCTATGGGTGTCCTTTTCCCCTGAGTAACAGAAACTGTTTGGGAGCTCTTTGTGAGCGTTGGCCATCCAGAACTCGTTGCTGCCATTGCCTCGGAGGTGATTGCCCTCGGTCCAATTCCGTTTGCGCGGTTCATGGAGTTAGCCTTGTACCATCCACAGTTCGGCTACTACATGCGCTCATCGGAACCGGTGGCTGAGCGGATCGGCTGGAAGGGTGATTTCTACACAAGCTCGGACGTCCATCCGATTCTTGGGCAAGCGCTGGCCAAACAAGCCGAGCAAATGGACCGACTGCTCGGGCAACCGAGCTCCTTCACTCTTGTGGAGATGGGCCCAGGGAAGGGGTTGTTGGCACGACATATCTTGTCGACTTGTCAGCGCGACTATCCTTCATTCTTCCACCGCCTCCACTATATTTTGATTGAACGAAGCCCGGCCATGCGCGAGGCACAACGTATCCATCTGGCCCCCTGGCTTGAGCGACCTAATCTCATCACCTGGGTGGACGATCTTCCCACTATCCCCTCGCACAGCCTGACCGGGCTGTGCCTCAGCAATGAACTCGTGGACTCATTTCCGGTTCACCGCATCCAGCTGACGGCACATGGCCTTGAAGAACTTTGGGTGGACTATCGGGATGGGCGGTTCGTGGAGTGTCTCAAACCGCTGTCATCGGATCGACTCGCAGCTCATCTTCGCCACATCGGTTCGGATTGGGTGGAAGGGTACCGCACGGAGGTGAATCTCGAGGCCGTCGATTGGATGACTCAGGTGGCCCACCGTTTGGCTCGTGGCTTTGTGCTCACCATCGATTACGGCCACACCGCACAGGACCTCTACTCCCTCGATCGAAAACGCGGAACATTCCTCTGCTACCGCCGCCACGCGATTCATGAGGATCCGTTCCTGCACGTGGGCGAGCAGGACATGACCGCCCATGTGGATTTTTCGAGTTTGGCGACTGCCGGTGAAGAACAGGGTCTCCACACGACCGGCTTCACCAACCAGATGAGTTTTCTCATGGGGCTCGGGATCGAGCAGATGCTCACAGGGCTGAACCAGGACAGCCCGGAACTCGCAGCAGCGATTCAGTTGCTGAAGCCAAACGGGATGGGCACCACGTTCAAAGTCCTCGTTCAGCATAAAACCGTGCCGAATCCGAAACTCGATGGATTGCAGTATCAACCGTTCTTCCGTTCGGCACTCACCACACAGTCGGCGGCGTAGGGCTGAAGCATGATGACCTCTCCAGTATTCAGTGACGGTTCAGGTGTCGCGCTTCACGATGCCGTCATCGCGCCCGTCCCTGAAAACTATTTACCCATTCTCCTGTTCATTGCCATAGGGATTGTCCTTGGAACATTGACGCTCTATGTTGGGAAGTTTGTTCGCCCCAACCAGCCCTATCGCGCCAAGCTGGCGCCGTACGAAAGCGGAAGTCCGCTCTTTCAGGATGCCCGGGTGCAGTTTCCGATTCGGTATTACGTGATCGCGATGCTGTTCGTCATTTTCGATATCGAAATCGTCTTTATGTTTCCTTGGGCCATTGCCTTTACCAGGCTTGGGCTAGTGGGATTAGTGGAAATGATGGTCTTCATCGCCATTTTGATCGTGGGGTTTTGGTACGCGTGGAAAAAGGGCGCGTTGGAATGGGATTGAAATCGAGCCGTTGTTCGTATCTCGTGAAGCGTGAAGCGCAAACGTTGCGCATTTCGCCTTCAACGAATAACGATTCACGAACGACGAGAGACGTATCATGAGTCTTCTTGAACGCCAGTTTGACGCCAACATCGTCACGACCAACCTGGATGCGGTCGTCAATTGGGCGAGAAAGTCCGCCCTCTGGCCCATGACGTTCGGGCTGGCCTGCTGTGCCATCGAGATGATCGCCAGCGTTTCCTCTCGCTATGACTTAGATCGCTTCGGGGCCGGCGTTTTTCGGGCGTCCCCCAGACAATCGGATCTCATGATCGTCGCGGGAACGGTTTCGCGCAAGATGGCGCCGGTGATTCGCCGGATCTACGATCAAATGCCTGAGCCGCGCTATGTGATTTGTATGGGCTCCTGTGCGACTTCCGGCAATCACTACAACAGCTATGCGGTCGTGCAGGGTGTGGACCAGATCGTACCGGTCGATGTGTATGTGCCCGGATGCCCGCCGAGGCCGGAAGCCTTGCTGGACGGACTCTTGAAGTTACAGGAAAAGATTCAGCGGGAAAGAGTGTTTGTGAAATAGTCATCGGTCATTCGTCGGTGGTCATTCTCGCGATGGATGCCATCCACAGCTCGTCTCCGGACCAGTGACGATTGACCCGGTATCAATGCCATGCAACCTCTCATCGAAACGCTGTTGAGCAAATTCCCTGAGGCCGTGCTCTCAGCTGACGTCGACACTGCGCACGCGGAAACGACCGTGCAGGTCGCCGCACCCCGGATCTTGGAAGTGATGCGTTTCCTTCATGATGCACCGGAAGCCTGCTTTGACCACATCACGGATATCTGCTCAGCCGACTATCCGTCCGACCAACAGCGGTTCGAGGTCATCTACCAGCTCCTCTCAATTCCCCACGGGAAACGGATCCGCCTCAAAACCAGGCTCACGGAAGAGAACCCCTCCCTTGATTCGATCACGAGCATCTGGCGTGGTGCAGACTTTCTGGAGCGCGAAGTGTACGACATGATGGGGATCCGATTCGCCGGGCATCCGGATCTGCGCCGTATTCTCCTCCCCGAAGACTACACTGAAGGCTATCCCTTGCGAAAAGATTTCCCCGCCGAGGGACGAGGCTGGCGCAGTCAGTTTGACTTTATCCCGCGACTTGATGAGCCGCCGGTGGAACAGGTCGACAGCGAGGTCTCCGAAGCCGATAGGAAGGTGTTCCTGGCGAACCCTAATGCCTCGCCGTCCAATCGACGGGAAGAACTCTTGTTGAACATGGGACCGCAACATCCCAGCACGCATGGCGTCGTGCGGGTCGTCCTCGAGCTGGATGGCGAACGGATCGTCAAGGCCACGCCGGATCTCGGCTATCTCCATCGAGGAGTGGAAAAGCTGGCTGAAGGCTTGGCGTACATGCAAATCATTCCGCACACCGACCGGCTGGATTACGTCTGTGCGATGGCGAACAACTACGCCTATGTCCGAGCCGTGGAGAAACTCCTCGGTATCACCGTACCCGAGCGTGCGGAATACATCCGCACCATCGTTGCGGAAATGCAGCGCATTCTCGGCCATCTCTTCTGGCTGGGCGCCCAGGCCCTGGATATCGGCGCGATGACGGTGTTCTTCTGGACGTTTCGCGAGCGCGAAACGTTGCTCGATATGTTCGAACAACTCTGCGGGGCCAGACTGACTCTGAATTACTATCGGATCGGCGGGGTTGATAGCGACTTCACTCCGGAACTGGTGGCTCGCTTGAGAACATTCTTGGAGACGTTCCCGCAGAAGGTCAACGAGTACGATACACTTCTCGCCAGCAACCGCATTTGGCTGGCACGAACCAAACATATCGCGGTGATCTCCGGGAAAGACGCCATCAATTTCGGCATGACCGGTCCGTCTCTGCGAGGGTCCGGGGTGGCGTACGATGTTCGCAAGCTTGAACCCTACGGGGTCTACCACAAAGTGGATTGGGAGGTCCCGGTCGGGAAAAACGGCGACACGTATGACCGGTATTGGATACGCGTCGAGGAAATGCGCCAGAGCGCGCGGATCATCTCCCAATGTCTCGACCAGATGCCGCCTGGCCCAATCATCGCTGACGTGCCGCAATACATTCCGCCGCCGAAGCAACTGGTGATGCGGGATATGGAGAGCTTGATTCACCATTTCATCATCTTTACGCAGGGGTTCAAACCGCCGAAAGGCGAAACCTATTGCCCGACTGAAGCCCCCAAAGGGGAACTCGGCTTCTTCATCATCAGTGACGGCAGTCCCCGCCCCTATCGTCTGAAGATTCGTTCACCGTCCTTTATTCACATGGGCGCGTTCGACCATATGGCGCGAGGCTATTTGATTTCCGACATCATTACGATTTTCGGCACATACGATGTGGTCATGGGGGAATGTGATAGATGAGGCATACGGTCAGGATGTTCCAGCGCCCGCTGCCCGCGCACGATCAGAATGTGCTCGGTCAATGCGCGCAGTGTGGAACGTCCTGACCGCCGCCTCGATAAAGGGATGTGTGGAGGAACCGTGCTGAAGGACAAATACGGAAAAGAAATCGACGAGATCCTGAGCCGCTATCCGGTCAAGCGCTCGGCGTTGATCCCGCTGCTCTATGTCGCGCAGCGCGATCAGGGCTACGTGAGCGAGGCGGTCATGCAAGAAATTGCACGGTTGCTCGGGCTAACCCCGCCGCAAGTCTACGAAACCGTCACGTTTTACACGATGTTCAATCTGAAACCGGTGGGCAAGTTCCACATTCAGGTCTGTAAGTCGCTCATGTGCGCACTGGTCGGCTCAGATACAATGATCGGATGGATCAAGACCAAGCTTGGGATTGCACCGGGTGAATCAACGACGGACGGCCTGTTCACCCTCAGCGCGGTCGAATGTTTGGCGGCCTGCGGGACCGGTCCCATGATGCAGATCAATGAAGACTATTATGAACAGGTGACTGAGGACAAGCTCAACCGCATTTTGGCTGATTTACGATCGACAGGAACCAGCGCATTGAAGAGCGGGCCTTTTATGTGGCCGGAACCGACGCCCGCAGAGCGGGCGCGTGAAGCGTGATGCGTATTTCGTCGTTCGCAAGAAAGAACGTCGGGTTGTCTGACGCTTCACGTTTCACGAGAGACGCTTCACGAGATTAAGATGCCTAAACACGAACTGATCTTACTGAAAAACATGATGCAGCCCGGCTATACCGGATCGCTACAGGACTATGAGAAGACAGGAGGCTATCAGGCTGTTCGCAACACGTTCGGGAAAGTCGCGCCGGCAGATGTGACCACGATGGTACGAAAATCAGGCCTCCGCGGACGCGGTGGTGCCGGCTTCCCGACCGGAGTGAAGTGGGGCTTCCTCCCCAAAGATTACCAAGGTCCCAGATACCTCTGTTGCAACGCCGACGAGAGCGAGCCCGGCACGTTCAAGGACCGACAGCTGATGGAGCGCGATCCTCACCAAGTCTTGGAAGGCATCCTGTTGGCCTGCTATGCCATTGGCGCGGAAACGGCTTACATCTATATCCGCGGAGAAATGGTCCTGGGCTCTAGGATTTTGGAGCAGGCCATCAATGAGGCCCGAGCGGCCGGATACATCGGGAAGAATATTCTCGGCACCGGTATTCACGCAGACGTGTGGGTGCATCGTGGAGCAGGCGCCTATATCTGTGGTGAAGAAACGGCTCTCTTGGAATCGCTCGAAGGCAAACGCGGACTCCCGCGCATTAAACCGCCGTTTCCTGCCACGCACGGGCTCTACAACAAACCCACGGTCGTCAATAACGTCGAGACGTTGGCTAACCTTCCCCACATCCTGAACCGCGGCCCCGAATGGTTTGCGGCGATCGGGTCCCCGCCGAAAAGCACCGGGACCAGGGTGTTCTGTGTGAGCGGACATGTCAAACGACCGGGTAATTATGAAGTGCCGATGGGGATCACGATCCGAGAGTTGGTCTACGAACATGCCGGCGGGATGCGATCCGATAAACCCCTGAAAGCCATCATTCCCGGCGGAGCCTCGGCCCCCTTTCTGACGCCGGCGCATCTCGACGTGAAGCTGGATTTTGAGCACGTGGCCACGGCAGGATCGATGCTCGGATCCGGCGGCGTCACCGTCATGGAAGAAGGGACCAGTATGGTCTGGGCGGCGCTCCGGTTGATGGAATTCTTCTACCACGAGTCTTGCGGGAAGTGCAGTCCCTGTCGGGAGGGCAGCTCATGGCTGGTTCAAACATTGCGCAGGATTTTGGCGAAACGTGGCCGGATGCAAGATCTTGAAACCTTGTTGGATCTATGCAAGAACATCGCAGGCCGAACGGTTTGTGCGTTTGGGGATGCGGAGGTCGCTCCGATCCAGAGTACGCTGAAGCACTGGCGGCAGGAATATGTGGACCTCATCCACGAAGCAGAAGCCGCGAATTTGATCAGACCTGAGCCGGTAGGAGCAAAGCACGAACGTTTCTCGTGAAGCGTCTCTCGTCTGGTGCACGTGTAAGGGGATGGATGAATTGTGAGATCGTACGAACTGGCGCTTCACGTTTCACGAACAACGCGCGACGAGCATAATGCCTGATACGACAGCCCCAATGGTTCGCATGACGATCGATGGAATGACCGTCAAGGTCCCGAAAGGCACCTTGGTGATCGAAGCCGCCCGGCGTGTCGGCGTCATGATTCCGCATTTCTGCTACCACCCGAAGCTCAAGCCGGACGCCAACTGCCGCATGTGCCTGGTCGAAGTCGAAAAGATGCCGAAACTCCAAACTGCCTGCAGCACCCCGGTCGACGAGGGCATGAGCGTGCGCACCGCCACAAGCGTGGTCAACGATGCCCATCGATCGGTGCTCGAGTTTATCCTCGCCAATCATCCGCTCGATTGCCCGGTCTGCGATCAAGGCGGGAAATGCGACCTTCAAGATTTTTCCCATCAGTACACGGCCACCAGCCGATTCATTGAGACCAAGCGCGTGTTTCAGAAGGAGTATTTCAGTCCACTGATCGAAACCCAGATGAATCGCTGCGTGCAGTGTCTCCGCTGTGTCCGCTACTGCGATGAAGTGATGGACGTCAAGGCCCTGGCGCCGGCCGGTCGCGGCACTATGACGGAAATCAAGCACTTCGGCCCGCACCCGTTGGACTGCGAGTTCTGCGGAGGCTGCGTGCAGATCTGCCCGGTCGGAGCCATTACCAGCCGGCTGTCCATGTATGAATACCGGCCCTGGATGCTGAAGCGAGCCGACACCATCTGCGCGTACTGCGGAGACGGATGCCAGATGACCGTGCATACGAAGGGGACGGAGTTGATCGAGGTCAACTCAGCCCATGGAGCGGGACGTAACAACGGAGACCTTTGTGCTCGCGGTTTTTTTGGATTCCATGCGTCGAGCCATTCGGAACGCCTGACTCACCCGCTCATTCGCCGGAATGGCGCACTGGTCCAGACCACATGGGAAGAGGCCTTGGAATATGTCGCCGATCGCATCAGCACGATCAAGACCACGCACGGAGGATCGAGCTTCGGGGGATTGATCTCAGGCCGGTGTACGAATGAAGAGCTGTACCTCTTCCAAAAACTTCTCCGCGTTGCCGTCGGCACCAACCACATCGACAGCAGCGCCCGCTATGGACACGTCAACGGCGTCCACGCCATGCAACTCGTCCAAGGTACGCATCGCTGGACCGTGACGTTCGAAGACATCCTGGATGCCGACGTGTTGCTTCTCGTCGGGACGAATATTACCGAAACCAACCCAGTCACCGGCCTCAAGGTTAAAGAAGCGGTCAAAAAGCGTCGGGCGACGTTAATCACGATTGAGCCCCTGGAGCCGGTGATTGGAACGATCAGCAACATTGCGACCCTCTCGCACCATCATTTCCGTACTCTGCCGAGCGACATCCCCACCACCGTCCTGGGCTTGCTGAAGGCCGTCGTCGAACAGAGTCTGATACAACCGAACCTGACACAACAGTACCCCGCCTATGTCGGCGCGGTCACGAGCGCCGTGCAGGCAATCTCCTGGCAGGATCTCCGGTCGACGACGGGAATAGAGCCCGAGGCGTTCGAACAGGCTGCCAAGGTTCTCGCGGCCGGACGGCGGGTGGTCGTGCTCACCGGACAGCTGCTCTTACGAAGTGAACGCGGATATCGTGGATCTTTGACTCTCCTCGATCTGCTGCTGCTGACCGGCAAGCTGGATCAACCAGGCTGCGGCTTCGCTCCGCTTGCGGAAGAGAATAACGACCAAGGAGCGGTGGAGATGGGTGCCGTCGCGGAATTTCTTCCGGGCGCTTGCTCCGTGACCAACTGCGGCGACCACGATCGGATCATGAAGCAGTGGAACGCGGACGTGTCCCCCGATGTCGGAGCGTCCCTCGTCGACATGCTGGATCGTGCCAAAGCGGGATCGCTCAAGGGGATGCTCATCGTCGGAGAAAATCCGGTTGGGAGCCTGCCGGCATCACTGCGCCCCGAGGAAGCCTTGCGCAAACTCGATCTGCTCGTCTGTCAGGAACTCTTTTTGACTGAAACCGCAGCGCTCGCTCACGTCGTGTTGCCGGTCGCGTCATCTCTGGAGAAAAGCGGAACGTTCACGAATACCGAAGGGCATGTCCAAGCCGTTCGTCCCTCAATTGACCCTCCTGGAGAAAGCCGGCCGGACTGGGAAATCTTTTCAGCTCTCTCCATTTTATTGGGCTCACCGATGGAATACGCCGAGAGCAAAGAGATCCTCAAGGAAATTCGAAGCCTTCTTCCTGGCTACGGATCTCTTGGACCCACCCCGCTGCCTCCGAAAATCGATCGCGCGACGATGGAACGGTATCTCACCGATGGCTATCAGCGTGACCTTGCGGCACGATATCAACTCGTGGTACCGAAATCCCGCCCGGATGGAACGTTGCGACTCGACCTCGTCCAGAGCCTGTTTCACTCGGGAAAGTTTTCGACCCGCTCCAAGGGCTTGTTACAAGTAGAAGACAGGGGACGGCTTCGAATCAATCCGGTTGATGCAGCCCGCTTTGCCTTGGTGAACGGCGACCGAGTTCGCCTCTCCAGCACATCCGGAGAAATGACCACCGAAGTGACGCTTGTGGAGCGAGTCCCACAGGGAACGGCCTGGTTCCCGGATCACTTCGGCCAAGCTGCCGTCCGATTATTTGACTGCGTCATTGATCCCATCACTCACGCGCCATCCCTCCGAACGGCAACCGTGTCCATGATGAGGGTGGCCTGAGAATTTGTTGAGCACTGCGACTATGCGAATCGAGGAGTCCCATGGTGACTGAATTCGGATTACGTCTTGCTATTTCTCTGACTCAAATCGGTGCGGTCATGTGCATCGTGGTCATTACGGTGCTCATCCTGACCTTGGCGGAACGAAAAGTCTTAGGATGGATGCAGGATCGCATGGGCCCGATGGAAGTCGGTCCCTACGGCATTCTTCAGCCGTTTGCGGATGCCATCAAGCTGTTTTTCAAAGAAGATATCGTACCCGCCGGCGCCAACAAGTTCATCTTTACCATGGCGCCGATCCTCTGCTTGATCCCGACGTTTATCGGATTTGCCGTCATTCCCTGGGGACCCAACTGGACGTTTGAGATCAATGGCATCGTCGTGAAGCCGTTCGTCATCAGCGACATCAATATCGGGATTCTCTACATCCTCGCCTTCGCCTCACTCGCCGCCTACGGCATCATCCTCGGAGGATGGGCCTCCAACAGCAAGTACTCCTTGTTGGGTGGCCTCCGATCAGCCGCACAGGTGATCAGCTACGAGCTCAACGTGGGGTTGTCGATTGTCGGTGTATTGATTTTAGCCGGCTCGCTCAGTCTCGTAAAAATTACTGACGCCCAGACCGGCTGGTTTTGGAACTGGCATATCTTCGCCCTACCGGCCCCGCAAATCTTTGCGTTCGTGGTCTACGTGATTTCGGTCGTCGCTGAAACCAACCGGGTGCCGTTCGATTTACCTGAGGCAGAGAGCGAGCTTGTCGCAGGGTTTTTCACCGAATACAGCGGGCTGCGGTTCGCGTTCTTCTTCCTCGCCGAATACGCCAACATGGTGCTCGTGTCCTGTGTGGCTTCTGCGTTGTTTCTCGGCGGCTGGAATGCACCCTATCCAGGAACCTTAATGGAGCTTGTCGGTTTGTCATCCTGGTCCTGGATTGAAAGCACCATGTGGTTTGCGGTTAAAACCTACTCGTTATTGTTTCTGTTTTTCTGGCTGCGAGCGACGTTGCCGAGACTGCGCTATGATCAGCTGATGCGATTCGGGTGGAAGGTGCTGTTACCCATTGCGCTGGCCAACATCGTCGTGACGGCCATCGCCGTATTTATCTATCAACGGATCTAACCAGCGTACGGAACCCCATGAGATCCACGCCCACGACCAAGCGCCTGAGCCTGTCCGAATGGTTCAAGACGATCACGTTCTACGAAATCCTCGTCGGCATGAAGGCCACGCTTTCGCACTTGATCAATTACCGTCCGGTGACATTGCAGTATCCCCATGAGAAGCGCACGCTACCGGATAACTATCGAGGCATGCTCGCCCTGCTCCGTTACGACGACGGGACGGAGAAGTGCGTGGGATGCGATCTCTGTGAAGCGGCTTGTCCGTCCCGTGTCATCCGCGTGGTCAGCGCGGAAGTGCCGGGCGAGCCCACGAAGCGCTATTCAAAAGAATATTACATGGACATGACCCGGTGCTTGTTCTGCGGGATGTGTGTGGATGCCTGTCCCGTCGACGCCCTGGGGATGACTCGAGAATTTGAATGGGCGGTGTACGATAAACGCCAGCTCCATCTGAACAAACAGCAGTTGCTCGCCATCGGAGACCGCTCGTTTTCCGTTCGCGAGAAGCGCTTGGAACTTCAGCATCCAAACGTGGCGTTCTTTAACGTCGCGTTCAGCCACGTACCACCAAAGCCGAACTGAACCAAGGGATTACGTATCGGCAGACCAATGGCTTCAGCATCCGTGTGCTAGTCCGGTCCAATCGACTTCGAACATAGGAATTGTCAGATGTCGCAACTCATTTTTGCATATTTTGCCGGCATGATTATCGCGGCATCCATTCTCGTCGTCGCGTTGAAGAACCCCGTCTACAGTGCACTGTCTCTCCTCGTCATGTTTTTCCACGTCGCCGGACTGTTCGTCACCCTTCATGCCGAGTTCTTGGCCGCCGTGCAAATCATCGTCTATGCCGGAGCGATTCTTGTGCTGTATTTGTTCGTCGTCATGATCTTGAACGTCAAACAAGACGACCGGTACCACAATCAGTGGCGGATCGCTGGATTCGTCTGCATCCCCTTGATGATGGAAGCCATGGTCCTTTTATCCGGTGGTGCGGAAACACGTACGGCCGGTAGCCAGACTGTTCTTGGCCCCTCAGCACAGGCCATTGCTCCGGACAATACGTTCGCCATCGGGCAAACACTGTTTTCAACCTATCTCTTTCCGTTCGAGGTGGCCTCCTTGGTGCTCTTAGTGGCCATGATCGGCGCGATCGTCATCGCGAAGCGAGAGATCGGCGAGCCGGACGATCCCAGCCCCATGGGTCAAACAAAGGCAGTCGAATGACCATCCCCATCTCCTACTATCTGATTTTAAGCGGGATCGTGTTCCTGACGGGGATCGTCGGCGTACTCATCCGTCGCAACATTATCGCGATCTTGCTCTCAGTTGAGCTGATGCTGAATGCAACGAATATTAACTTTGTCGCTTTCTCCGATTATTTTCGAGATCTGGGGGGACAGGTGTTCGTCTTCTTTGCCCTCACTGTCGCCGCTGCAGAGGTAGCCGTGGGGCTGGCGATCATCATCGCACTCCATCGCTCGCGATCGACCATCAATATAGAAGAATTCAATCTCTTGAAATGGTAGAGAGGTCGTTATTCGTGAAGCGTGAAGCGTCGTTCGCAAGAAATCGGAGAACCGTACAACTAGTCCATCTCATCACGCTTCACCAACGACGAATAACGAGAAATCGACGCTGATGATCTACGCGCTGATTCCATTCCTTCCCCTCGCGGCATTCCTTATCCTCGGACTGGCAGGGTCACGGTTCAAGGAGAACGCCCATGTGATTGCGGTTCCGGCGGTGTTGGTATCACTGGCACTGGCGCTGGCTGCCTTTATCCAAGTGGCTTCGGGCTCCGTCATTTCCGTCCCCCTCTATACCTGGCTGACCTCAGGTCATCTTGATATCCATATCGGCCTCTACATCGACAGGCTGACCGCCGTCATGTTGCTCCTGGTCACCGGTGTCAGTTCCCTGGTGCACGTCTATACGATCGGCTACATGCACGGGGAACCGGGTTATGCCCGCTTCTTCAGCTATATCGCACTGTTTACCTTTTCCATGCTCATGCTGGTACTGGCGGATAACCTGCTTCAGTTGTTTGTGTTTTGGGAAGCCGTCGGTTTGTGCTCCTACCTCTTGATCGGGCATTGGTACGAACGTGCGTCAGCTTGCGCGGCGGCGACCAAAGCCTTTCTTGTGAATCGTGTCGGAGATTTTGGATTTCTGCTCGGACTGCTCTTGGTCTGGTATCACTTCGGCTCGCTGAACTATCTTGAGATCTTTCCGGCTCTTCATGAGGCAAGTGGTCTGACGATGAACCTCCTTGGCCCTCTGGGTGGCACCTGGGAAGTTTCCTTGTTCACGCTGATCGCACTCTTGCTATTCACCGGCGCGGTGGGAAAATCGGCCCAAGTGCCGCTTCACGTCTGGCTCCCAGATGCCATGGAAGGCCCGACGCCGATCTCAGCTCTCATTCATGCCGCGACCATGGTCACAGCTGGCGTGTTTATGGTCGCTCGTCTGGCACCACTCTATAATCTCTCTCCGACCGCCATGAACGTCGTCGCGGTCACCGGAGGAGCCACCATGCTTCTCGGTGCGACCATCGCCTTGACACAAACGGATATCAAACGTGTCGTCGCCTACTCGACCGTCAGTCAGCTTGGATACATGGTCATGGCCTGCGGGCTCGGAGCCTACGCCTCAGGGATGTATCACCTCCTCACACACGGTGCGTTTAAAGCCTTATTGTTCCTCGGCTGTGGGTCGGTCATTATCGCACTCCACCACGAGCAGGATATCCGCCACATGGGTGGGCTCAAACAACAGTTGCCGACGACCTACTGGACGTTCGTGGTTGGATCATTGGCGCTCGCAGGATTCCCCCTCACGGCTGGGTTTTTCAGCAAGGACGAGATCTTGGTCGCGGCCTGGTCTGCCGGCGACCTTGGTCGGATCCTGGCAATCGCAGGCCTGTTCACCGCTCTCCTGACTGCGTTCTACAGCTTCAGGCTGGTGTTTGTGACCTTCTGGGGTGAGTCCCATGTCAACCCCCATCACGCAGACCATATCCACGAACCCTCCAAGACGATGACGACCCCGCTGCTGATTCTGGCATTCTTTAGTATCGTCACCGGTTACCTTGGCATTCCAGCGTTTCTCGAACCGGTCTTTGCCACCGGTCAGCACCCGGCGGCGCATCATGGGGAAGCCGGCGTCATCATTATGATTGCCGCCACAGTTCTTGGATTGCTGGGCATTGCTGCGGCCTACTATGCCTATGTGCTCAAGCCGGATCTTCCAACGCGCCTGGCTCAGCAGTGGAACGGTCTGTACCAGGCTTCGTTGAACAAATGGTATGTCGATGAAGTCTACGACCGTCTATTCGTACGACCAACGCACATCGCAGCGTCGGCACTCTGGAAACGAATCGATGTCGCCGTCATCGATAGTACCGTCAACGGAGTCGGGCGAACGATCAGGTGGGGCGGATGGCTCTTGCGGTTGATTCAGAGCGGACAAACCCAACATTATGCCTTGGCCATGGCGATGGGCATCGTCGTCATTGTCACGATCTTTCTGATTTCGTAGGAGGAAAGTCAATGGTCACTGGTCACTAGTCATTGGAGAGGACAAATGCATACGCCTCACTCCAATGACCACTGACGAATGACCGATGACTACTGGACTAATGACACATTCATTCCCCTGGCTCACGGCATTGATCTTCCTCCCGCTGATCGGAGCAGCAGCTGTCTTTGTCGTGAAAGATGCCTCTGTCCGGCTTACCGCGCTCTCCGTCACTGTTGCCGATCTTCTGATTTCGCTTCCGCTGTGGTGGCTCTTCGATGCCACCTCCGGTGAGATGCAATTCCTTGAATCGGCCGCATGGATCCCGTCACTGTCCATCAACTACCGTCTCGGGCTGGATGGAATCAGTCTGCCGCTGATCCTCATGACCACCATTCTCATGCCGCTGTGCGTCATGATTTCATGGAATGCTATTGAGACCAGGCTCCGGGGTTTCATGGCCGTATTGCTCATCATGGAAGGCGCCATGATCGGCGTGTTCGCGGCGCTCGATTTCGTGCTGTTCTACGTGTTTTGGGAAGCGATGCTGATCCCCATGTATCTCCTGATCGGAGTCTGGGGAGGACCGAATCGCCTGTATGCCGCGATCAAATTCTTCCTCTACACGCTTGCCGGCAGCGTCTTGCTGTTGGTCGCGATTCTGGTGCTGTATTTTCAGGGTGGCCATACGTTCGACATCCTCGTGCTGAGCCGGCAGACCTACCCCCTCGCTCTTCAGACCTGGGTGTTTTTTGCCTTCTTTGCCGCGTTTGCCGTAAAGGTCCCCATGTTCCCATTCCATACCTGGCTGCCCGACGCACACGTGGAGGCCCCCACTGCCGGCAGTGTGATCCTCGCCAGCGTCCTGCTCAAAATGGGCACCTATGGCTTTGTGCGCTTTAGCCTACCGATGCTCCCGGATGCCTCACGGCTCTTCACCCCCCTGATGGTCGTCCTGTCGATTGTGGCGATCATCTACGGGGCCTACATGGCATTGGCCCAGGCCGATCTCAAAAAGCTGATCGCCTATTCGAGCGTCAGTCACATGGGATTCGTCACGCTCGGCCTGTTCATGTTCAACATCCAGGGTATCGAAGGTGCCGTTCTGCAGATGGTGAATCACGGTATCACGACCGGCGGACTGTTTCTCTGTGTCGGGATGATTTACGAGCGTACCCATAGCCGACAAATTTCCGATAATATCGGGTTGACCAAGCCGATGCCGAGATATGCAACGTTTCTGGTTATTTTTGCGCTCTCCTCGCTGGGACTTCCTGGAACCAACAGTTTCGTTGGAGAGTTCATGGTCCTCGTCGGCACGTTTCTCTGGAGCAAGGTTGCAACAGCCTTCGCCTCGCTGGGTATTATCCTGGCCGCAGCATATTTGTTGTGGATGATCCAACGTGTCGCGTTCGGCACACCGGCTCCTCACATGCTGCACAAACTTTCAGACCTCACTCGACGAGAAACGGCGACGCTGTTACCCCTCGCAGTCCTGATCTTCGCGATCGGCCTCTTTCCCAATCCACTTCTCAGCCGGATGCACACCAGCGTCGAACAGGTCATCGCTCGCGTTGTTCCCTCCTCCCATCAACAGCATTCCTCTCAGGCCGTTCTGGATCAGCCAACGCCTTTGCTGAAGAACGAGTTGCTATCGACGCTCGACGCCGTCCATGCCGAAACCGTTACTCCCCCCGGCAGCCTGCCACTCACGGAATCGGAGGGAGAACGGCCATGACCTTTTCTGCTGCAGATCTCTTCCTCGTCCTACCCGAGTTGCTGGTCATCACGGCGGCCTGTGTCGTCTTCGTACTCGACCCCGTGCTACGACCATCCGACAAGGATGGCCTGGTCTGGGTAAGCCTGGGAACACTCGCCGTGTGTATGGGCCTAACGGCATCCCAAATGGAAACGCACGCGTCAATATTTAGCGGCCTTGTCGTCATCGACGGCTATGGAGCCTTCTGGAAACTGCTGCTGTATTTCGTGACGGGGCTCACAATTCTCCTGTCGTACTCCTATTTAAAAGAAGAGCGACTCTATTTTGGTGAGTACTACGGCTTCATGTTGCTCTCATTGTGCGGCATGATGGTCATGGTCTCCGCAACCGACTTGTTGACCATTTATTTGGGCACGGAATTGATGTCGCTCTGTCTGTACGTCATGGCAGGGCTTAAGCGGAAGGAACCGCGTTCCCTCGAAGCGTCGGCCAAATACTTTGTGTTGGGCGCATTTTCCTCCGGCATTCTCCTCTACGGCATCTCCCTGCTCTACGGAGCGACCGGCAGCACGAGGCTACCGGCGATTGCCTCGGCGATCGCGACCCAGGGGTTTGCCGACCCGTTGCTGTTGTTTTCGACGATCCTGTTGGCGGTGGGGTTCGGATTCAAGCTGGCCGCAGTGCCGTTTCACATGTGGACACCGGACGTCTATCAAGGCGCCCCGACTTCCGTCACAGCGTTCATGGCTGTGGGATCCAAAGCCGCCAGCTTCGGCGCATTCCTCCGTGTGTTTGTGGAAGGGTTGGGCGGAGTCAAAGCCGACTGGTCCGCCATCTTCGTCTTACTCTGTCTTGCCACCCTCGTCGTGGGCAACATCGTGGCGCTGGTTCAGACAAACATCAAGCGGATGCTGGCCTATTCAAGCATTGCACATGCGGGCTATGCCATGATCGGTGTCGTCGCCGCCGGACGCACCGACCACTCGTCCGGCATCGCCAGCGTGCTGCTCTATATCGCCCTGTACGCATTCATGACCTTCGGGGCATTCGCTATTGTGGCGATGCTCCGAAAAGGCACGATCGAAGGTGAAGAAATCGAGGATTTCACCGGCTTGGCTAAGCACCAGCCTCTCCCGGCACTGCTGATGCTGGTGTTCATGGTTTCTCTGGCGGGTATTCCCCCGACCGCAGGTTTTATCGGGAAATTGTACGTCTTCAGATCCGCCGTGGAAGCCGGGATGGCCTGGCTGGCGGCCATTGCTCTCCTGTTTTCGGCCATTTCAGCCTATTACTATCTTCGGGTCGTCATGGTCATGTATATGCAGGATCCCATTGCGGGAACGAACCCTGTTCCGCGGTTGGTGATGTCCCCAACCCTTTCCATCGTGCTCGCCTGCGCGGTCGCTGGAGTGGTGATCTTCGGGATCTACCCCAACCCACTCGTCAATCTTGCCCTGCAAGCCGTGTTGACGCTGAAGTAAGGCCATTCATACTCTGACTATTTGCTGGCAGGACCGTATGCATGTCATTCGCTTCCTGAGTGAGGCTGTTACATCGTTTTTGCGCCACGGATGTCCCAGCCTCGCTGCCGCGTTGGCGTTCTTCTCGCTGCTCTCATTGTTTCCCCTGGTGTTTCTCCTCTTGTATGGAGTCGGTTTTCTCGTGAGCCAGAATGTGATCGGCGAGCAGTTCATGCTCAGTTTCCTCAAAGGCTTTCTCCCGTCCTTAGGTGAACGATTGGCGCAAGAGCTCCATCGGATCAGCTCCTTGGAGAGCGTCCGGTGGATTGTTCTGCTGTCATTCTTCTGGTTTGGTGGACTTGTGTTCTATGAGCTCGATTATGCGCTGAATGTCGTGTTTCAGAGCACGCAAAAGCGCCACCCGCTTATTTCCACTGCCATTTCCATCGCGCTGCTGGGATCCACCGGCCTGTTACTCTTCACGTCCTATGTGGCCACTCAAGCCATTGCCTTCTTGACTGCCTATGCGCCTCGGCTCTGGGGATTGGATCTCGTCGCCTTAGCCGCACACGACTTTCATCTCACCTACACTCTCCCCTTTGCGCTCGCATTCCTGACGGTCAGCCTGCTGTATCGTCTCGTGCCTCGACGTCGTCCACGGTGGAGAGATGCCATGGCCGGAGCCCTCACGTTCGGTCTGCTGTGGGTTGCGGCCAAGCTCTTGTTCGTCAATTACGGAGATTTTGCGACGGTCTATGCGCGGCTTTATGGATCGTTGCTTGAGGTCGTGCTCTTGTTGCTCTGGGTGTATTATTCTGCGGGGCTCCTCCTGTTCGGTGGCATCATTGCGCATAATCTAAAACAAATGGCCTGGCCATCACCCCCGAACCCCAATTGATGCCTGATAGCGGGAATGCTGCGATGACAATTGAAATGCGTCGCGCGATTCAACGGATAGGGTGGCGACGAAGCTGCAGAAAATGCACAAGAGCTGATTGCGTCACGAGTCCGACCATTTCTCCGCCCTCCATGACGATGAGTTGATCCGACCCCTCACGAGCCATGCGTCCCATCGCGTGAACTGCCGGAACATCAGGCGCGATGATCATCGAGTCCGAAAGAGGACGCATCACCTGATCGACCCGACGCCGGGACCAGGCATCCGCCGGCACAGCTCGAATGTCGGGTACGGTCACGAGTCCAAGCAGACGTCGATCGTCCACGACAGGAAATCCTCCATACCCATAGGTCTGGAAATAGCGGTCTACAGCCTCATCAAGTGTGGTTTCGGCTGGAATGGACACAACCGTCGTCACCATCAGGTCTTGAGTCCGAATAGTCGAGATGGACTGGCGCAGCACCGCTTGTCGTCGACTCGCCAGCGCCGCGATGTAGAGAAAAATGCCGATCAGTGCCAGCCATGCTCCCGTCCAGACCATCGACGTATCCAGCTCACCGGTTGCCGCTTGCTGAATCCGCCGCAGCCCCCACAGTACAAAGATCACGCCAAACCCGAGGCCCGCCACTGCTGCTTGTTTCGTTGCTCGATAATAATCCTTTCCCCAGGCCCAGAGGCCCGCGCGCAGGATTCTCCCTCCGTCCAGCGGAAAACCCGGAATCAGATTGAACACCCCGAGCTGGAGGTTTCCAAACCCCAATAAGAGTCCGAGCATGACTACCCCACGGAGCGCCTGTTCCTGTTGAATCGCCTCAGCCAGAGCGACAATCGCCAAGCAGCCCCCGCTGATCACGAAACTGACGATCGGTCCGGCGATCGCAATGAAAAACTCTGCCTTGGGGGATGGGGCTTCCTGGCGCATGTGCGCGACCCCGCCAAAGAGAAACAACGTGATCTGCTCAATCGGAATCCGGTAGGACAGTGCTACGTAGGAATGTCCCAGCTCATGCAAGAGGACAGACAGAAAAAGGAGCGCCGCCGCGACGGCTCCCATCACCCAATAGCGACCAGGACTGAGTCCGGGGAGAGTCTCCGGCAAATAGTCTGTTGAGAGCGTCCACGTGGCGAGGAGAAACACGAGAAGCCAGGACGGATGAATTCGAATGGGAATGCCCAACGCTCGGCCGATTTCCCACGAACGCATCTGCATGTCACACACCGTAACAGCGGGATGGGGAAGGGGTCAATCTTCTCCCTCCGTTCATGTATACTAACGTTCATGGGACGACTGGTTGCAACACGTGCACTGCTGTACCTGCTCTCCCTCATGGCCCTTGAGCTGACGCCCTCGACTCCAAGTTTTGCCCAAGTCATCACCGCCGGTCCACCCACTTGTCCCGGTGTGGCCCTGACGTTTGACCTCTGTCCAGTGCGAAAGGGATCCGGTTATGATCAGCCGTTGATGGACTATCTGATTACCCATCGCATCCCGGCTACATTCTTCATGTCTGGTCAGTGGATGGCCAAACATGGCACACAAGTGGAACAGCTTCTGAGTCTGGACTTCTTTGAAGTTGGAACCCATGGCGAGGTTCACGCTCACCTTCCCATGCACGATGCCGACGAACAACGCGCAGAGATCCTTGGTCCCGTGAAACTGCTGCAGGCGCGCTACGGCCATGAGGCCATTCTCTTTCGCCCACCCTATGGAGAATACAACGATGTGACTGTCGCCGTAGTGAATTTGCTAGGCCTACAATTCATCCAATGGAACATCGAATCGGGTGATCCAGATCCCACACTTTCCGTGGGGAGAATTCTGCTCAGAATTGCCAAGCGCGCAAAGCCCGGTAGTATCATCGTACTTCATGCCAATGGAAAGGGTAAGCAGACTCGCAAGGTGATCGAGCATCTCACGCGTGAGATCCTCCCGGCCAAGAAGCTCCGCCCGATGACCGTGAGTGAGCTGCTGGATTGTACATCCCAAACTCCATGACAACCTCGGCCATCAGAACCATGGTACCGGATGATCGGAAGGCGGTTATCCAGCTATTGAGTGATTCTGAACCATGGAACCGGCTTGGTTACGGAGCGGATGATTGGAGCCGTATTTTCTGTCCTCTGCCTCAAGGCCGAGATTGCTATATCGCTGAACGTGACGGACAAGTCGCAGGCGTTGCGATCGTGAAGCAGAAGTTTCTCTTGGGTGACTACCTCGAACTCTTAGGTGTCGCCGTCTGGGCTCATCAGAAGGGAGTCGGCGGTCAACTCTTGACGCACATTGAGAGTCTCGTGTTCCAGAGAACCAAGAACCTGTTTGCCTGCGTGTCGGATTTCAATGAACCAGCTCGGGCGTTCTACAAGAAACAGGGCTACCTGGAAATCGGCCCCATGCCGAATTTTTTGATTCCTGGGCACGCCGAGATACTCCTTCGCAAGACGGCGGGACCCGCTAGAAAGAGTTGATGGCTTATGGAAAATGGCGAAGAAAGATACATTCTGTGATTCCAGTCCCTACCATTGGCGATATGCTATCTGCTATAAGCTCCTCTCATGAAGGTCACCAAACTGCTCCATACCCGCATGCGGGTCAGCGACCTGGATGAAACCATCCAGTTTTATACAAGCGTGCTGGGTCTTGAGGTCATTGAACGGAAAACATCTCCTCGTGGATCACACCTTGCTTTCTTAAAGGTGCCCAACAGCGACGAGCTAATCGAACTAACCAGTTTTCCTCCTAGCGGGCCAGTGAAGGTGCAGGAAGATCTGGTCCATCTGGCCTTCCAAGTTGACAATCTCGACGAGACAATCGCCTCGCTCAATGCCATAGGGATCAAGATTACCGATGGCCCAACGAAGACTTCTTCCGGGAGCCGGTTTATCTTCATCGATGCGCCGGACGGTTACGAGATTGAGTTGATCGAACGGCCGGCAGGCGTGAAGATCGTTTGATATCCATGAAGCGTCGCTCGTTCCCTCGATCCTGGGTTCCAGGTTTCACCTTCACCGTTTCACGTTGTGCAGAATCCTCAAACTCGAACATGAAACCGGAAACCGTTGACTGATATGCTTCACATTCCACGAACAACGAGATACGGAGGAGAAGAATGAAAAACGGGTTTTTCCGCGGGCACGGGCTGGGCAACGATTATATCGTGATGGACCCCAAGGAACTGACCTTCAAACTCTCGCCCAAGAACATCAAAGCGGTCTGTGACCGCAATTGGGGGCTAGGCAGCGACGGGATCCTAGCCCTGGTTCCCTCAAAAAAGGCAGACTTTGGGCTGCGCATTTTTAATCCGGACGGCAGCGAAGCCGAGAAATCAGGAAACGGGCTTCGTATTTTCGCCCGCTACCTCCATGCGACCGGGAGGACCAAGAAGAAATACTTCACGGTCGATACAAAAGGTGGGAAAGTGACAATTGCATTGCATGTAGACCGGCATGGCGATGCGGCAGCTGCAACCGTTGAGATGGGAACCGCCACCTTCAAGCCTGATGCACTCCCCTGCTCATTGGACGTGCCCGAATTGATTCAACAACCGATTGAAGCAGGTGGAACTCCCCTGACTTTTACCGGCGTGAGCGTCGGAAACCCCCATTGCGTTGTCTTCAAGCCGGCGGGAGGATCCTGGTCGCGCGAAGAGCTCTTGACACTTGGGCCGACCCTTGAAAACCACACGCTGTTTCCCAAACGAACCAACGTGCAACTGGCCGTTCCAACCGGACCAAAAGAAATCTTCATTCTGATTTGGGAACGTGGAGCCGGAGAGACACAGGCCTCCGGTTCATCATCCTGCGCGGCAGCAAGCGTAGCGGTACGTCTCGGGCTGGTAAAGAGCCCTGTGACGGTGAAGATGCCAGGAGGCACGCTGAATATCGAGGTGGCCTCTGACTTTAACCTCACCATGAAGGGACCAGTGGCCGAGGTGGCGCGAGGCGCCTTGAGCCCGTCGTTTGTCCGCACGTTGAAATAACAACCGTCCAGCAAATAGCTGTCAGCCATCAGCCCGATTGCGGTCTCGAAATTGCTCGCTACTCCTTCGCGCCGTACAATGTACAGAATCATCCCATTGTTTCTCTGACCTGAAGGCTGTTAGCTGATGGCTGCCTCATCCGATTTCCAATCTAAACTCGCGCATCTCCCCGATCAACCTGGCGTCTACCTATTCAAGAACGAACAACGAGACATCATTTACATCGGGAAAGCCGCAGTACTCGCCGACCGGGTCCGATCGTATTTTCAAAAGAGTGCCGACCATAGCCCCAAGACTAGTCTGCTCGTCAGTCAGGTGGCCGATCTGGAAACGATGGTGACTCGATCAGAGCTCGAAGCGCTGATTCTCGAAAGCAACCTGGTCAAGCGTCACAAGCCTCGTTTCAACGTCGTGTTGCGGGACGATAAACAGTATCCCTATGTGCGGTTGCCGATCAAAGAGGACTTTCCTCGACTGTCGATCGTGCGCCGCGTGCAAAAAGACGGCGCGCTTTACTATGGCCCCTATACCCCAGCGAACGCCCTGCGAGAGACGTTGAAAGTCATCAAGCACGTCTTCCCGCTTGCCACCTGCACGATCGACATCGATGGCACCGCCGACCGCGCCTGTATCGAGTTTGAAATCAAACGATGCATGGCACCCTGTACTGGTAATCAGTCGAAAGAGGAGTACCATCAGATCGTCAAACAGGTCCGCCAGTTTCTGGAGGGCCGTGACCACGAGTTGCTGGACGATCTTCGGGCCCGCATGGAGGCCGCATCGGACCGGGAGGAATTCGAGGAGGCCGCACGGTTACGGGATCGTCTCTTTAAGATCGATCGGATGCTGGAGAAGCAACGGATCACGCAAACTTCAGCCGCTGATCAAGATGTGATCGGCCTCTCCAGACAAGGCGCAGCCGTCGATCTCCAGATTCTGTTCGTGCGCGGCGGCTTACTAATTGGGCGGAAAGATTTCTTCTGGCCTCAGTCGGCTGATGCGTCGGACGAGGAGCTCGTCCGCTCAGCCATCGAACAATTCTATAATAAGGATGGGCAACCCCCGAGAGAACTGCTCATCCCAACCGACCTCGAAGACGCGGTACTGATTCAGCAATGGCTATCCGAGAAGCGAGGCGAATCGGTACGTGTGTCCTCGCCAGAGCGAGGCGCCAAACATCAACTCGTCCTCTTGGCCGAGGAGAATGCGGCTTCGGCGGTGGCTAATCATTTACGTGACGAAGAACGTGACCGGCAAGCCGGTGAGGAACTGAAGCGGATGCTGCGACTGGATCAGCCCCCACGTCGCATTGAAGGCTTCGACATCTCCAATACGATGGGCAACCAATCAGTTGCATCAATGGTCGTCTGGGAAGACGGGCAGATGAAGAAAGCCGACTATCGGCGGTTCAAGATCCGAACCGTCGTGGGTGCCAACGATTTTGCCAGCATGAAGGAAGTGGTCACACGTCGCTACGGCGAGGCCGGGGGTGAGTCTGGTGGAACGATGGAGAACCTGGCCCAACCCGATCTGATTCTCATCGACGGCGGATTGGGTCAACTGGCGGCGGCGCTCGAGGGACTCAAAGCAGTTGGGCAACAGGGCGTACCGATCCTCGGATTGGCCAAGGCCCGTGGCGACAAGGAAGAGCGTGTGTTTCTGGCTGGGAGAAAAAATCCCATCGCGCTCAAGCCGCAGTCCCCCTCCACCCACCTGCTCCAACGCATCCGCGATGAAGCCCATCGCTTCGCGATCACGTTTCATCGGAAGCTACGCGGCAAAGCGCTGGTCAGCTCCAAACTCGATCAAGTCATCGGAATCGGTGAGCTACGACGCGATCGACTGCTGAAGCGGTTCGGCAGTCTTGAACAATTGGCCTCAGCCAGCGATGAGGCGCTGCGGGAGGTTGGACTAAATATGGAAACCGTTGTGAATCTCCGCAAAGTGCTTGGCAGTTGATCGTATCTGTTCTGTGTTGTTTCCTAGCAGTGTGTTGACAAACCCTACGCCCTCCCTCAAACAGATCGATCCTCACGGTGACTGACCGAATCGAGATGCCCCGCAGGCTGTTCAGCAAGGCCGCAACGAGCGAAGGGGAGAATCATACTCCGGCCCGTAGGGTGAGCCTCTGAGCGACGTGACCTGCCTCGCGAAGCCGATTCGGCAAAGCGGGGAACGCCGCTGACGGCCTTTGTCAACAGTCTGCTAGAAGAGATACCGAAAACTGAACGTCCCCAGATGCACAAACGCGTGGTAGGTCCCGTTCACGGTCGGATTCACATTACCGACGACGGATTTTGACTCATAAAACCATTCCTGATAAGCCAGATCGACGCCAATTCCTTTAGGCCAGAAAACCGATTTTCCGCTGCAAGGGATCAGCCCCAGAAATCGACCGCTTCCTTTACACAGAAAACCCGCGCCAAGGGACAGGGTATGGGCGGGCAATGAAATGATACCGGGATTAAACGTCTCATCAGGAACGGGATCTGCCGTATACGTATATCCTGACCGGACCGCGATCTCCCAGTGCGACAGCCACCGTGGGTTCAGCCATCGATACTCTGTGCCGAGTGCAATCACCGGCACGTTCTTCCACCGTTGAGGCTGGGGAATACTGGCTCCATTGGACAATCGCACATCGAGATTCCTATTTGAGCTCCATCCTACGTACTCAACGTCGAGCTCAACTTTCCACTCTCTGTTGCGGGTACGCACCGGCCAGATTGCAACGGCTCCTGTAACCCGTTGCGGAAGCACAAGATCCGTCTCGGCGTCCGCCACCTTGATCCCATTCACTAACAACGAGCCATTCAACGGCACCACCGCCTGACTCCGATAGACGGCGGCAATGGATACTATCGGCTTCTCGTCCTCGTTTCTCACGGGAGTATACAGCAACCCAACCGTCACGCCTGCTCCAGTTCCTGTACCGTTTAGTTCGATCGACGACCCTGGAGAAATACCAAGCCCTCCGGCACTGACTTGCTTCTGCTCGGTATGTCCTTCTCCAAGAAAACTGGCAAAGGTATAAATGTCTGCACCGACAGCGATTGAGAAATCGTTGCTGACCCTGTAGGCAATCGTGGGCGTGATATGGATCAGCGGTAATTCTGCCGATGTCACCGCCGTATTGAATGGACCGTCGACGGGATAACGGGTTCGTAACCCGAATGATGTGACCAACCCCAACCCAACCGTTACGGCAGAGAAGCGAGGGAGCCCCAGGGCTCCAAGATTCGCGCTAAGGTACGTATGTCCCGGAGGGGGGAAGCTGACGCTTCCGCCGTAGTCTCCCCGTGTATCCAGTCCCGTAGTACTCTTGGTCTTGATAGAACCGCCCATTAACGCGATTCCAAAGACCGCCTGAATATCTCGGATCTGCGTCAGGCCTGCAGGATTATAGTGGAGGGCTGAGGCATCATCGGCCTGGGCGGCAAAGGCGTTTCCCTGACCCGCCGCTACCGCTCCCTGTGGTTGAAACCGTAGTGCTTGCGCAAACGTGAGGAGGGGAAACAATAGGAAAACACTGCCGGCGATCAGTCCTGCTGCTAATCTCGGAGTAACTGGATAACCTGATGAAACAGGCCTATGCACGGATCAACCCTGTTCGTGTGGCCAGCGATCCACTGTTTAGCCATAGATTCATTAGCCCATTTCACCTTCAAGGCATAGGCCCATACGGCTCTATGTATTGGCCTCTATTCAAACTGCTTTTAATTTCATATAATGCACCGCTGTTTTTATCCTTTTGATACGGAGGCGTCTATGGGACAGACTGATAGGAAACGCCCCTTCCCTCACCAACTTTTCGAACAACTTTCAAAGGCAGAATGTGCCTCCTTTATTGAGGCTCTTCATTACATGACCGAATCGAATACCACTGCTGATGTGAAAGAGGCTCTCGTGCGGTTTCAAAATCTATTTCCGTTTTCACGAGTGATCGGCGGTCTCGCTCGCCTCTCGCCTAATGGTAATTTTGATGGGTTTACCAACGTCGTGAACGTCAGTTACCCAGAGGAATGGATTAAGCTCTACTGGCAAAACGGCTACTTTGAAGTCGACCCAGTCTTCCAAACGGCCTTGAACAAGCCCGGCACCCAACACTGGGGAACCACGTACCGAGAGGCAACCTCTCCCAAGCAACAGGAATTCATGACCGCCGCCAGGGAGTTTGGGCTGGGTGATGGGATTACCACTGGATCCGCCGATCCGTCGTGCAGAGTGGCTACCTTCTGTTCGTTTGCCTCAGCGAGTAGCGTGGATGCTGCCCGATATGTGCCTCTCATCGAATATTTTGGGTACTACGTTCACATGGCGTTGTTACGCACAGCCCCAGCAAAGGCACAATCCATGAATCGCTGTGTCAAACGGCTCACCATGCGCGAGCTCACGATCCTCAACTGGGTCAAAAACGGCAAAACCAATTGGGAAATCGCTCAAATCATGGGGGTGACAGAGCGCACCATCCGATTCCACGTGGAAAGTATCTTTTCCAAGCTGGATGTCACATCTCGATCTCAAGCGGTTGCCACCGCCATTGAGCATGGCCTGCCGAATGTGGTCTAAGCATTTGTCATGTCCTGCCACGTCAGGTCATCACCAGATCTGCTCCCATTTTCTGATACGATGATGTTCGACCTGAGACGATTTCGCCGTCCGGTTTCTGAATCGTTGAAATCCATTCAAGAAAGCTCGGCCGCTTTACGCTGTTTTCATCATCAAAGCGAGCCATATCATACAGCGCAGCGACCGCTTCGGCGCCAGCAGGCGGGAGCTTCACCACTGGACCTATTGGCACACAAGGGAAACCCAGCATGCGAAGCGCTCGCAAGAATCGATGTTCCACTTCAAGGTAATAGTACCGAATCTCGTTCTCTACCGCCCACTGGTAGATCCCTTTCAACACGGCTAACATCACTCTGCTTGAGAGTTTTGGATCCTTAATGTCAGGATTCACTGTAAGCCTTGTAATCTCCGCGGTATCCTGCTCTTTTCTGATCCTATAGTCGGTTGGGAGTAACGCTCCGAATTCATTCCCTAACATGAATTCCCCTGAGGGAGGCAGAAGGCGTGCCATGCCAAGCAGCACTCCCTCGCGACTGAGAACCCCAACGGTGACGCCCCACAGGTCATACATATCCATTTCTTGACCATCCTCAGTTTCAGCCACCCACTTCAGTTGTTCTGCAAAAACACGATGTCGCAATTGATATGCCTTAACCATCTCGTCTTTCGTCTCAAGGGTCTTTACAACAATATCGCCCTCCATGAATACAATGTTGTGTACTGTTCGATCAGCTAGAACCGTCATGGCGACCTCCCGTTTGGACCTGGCTATTTGTTCTGGAATGTAGAGCTGATTGCCCCGTGATCGGGGCGGATGGTTTCATCTCTGGCACCAGACGTCACCTGGCGGGTCCGCCAGGTGACGTCTGGTCCTAAAAGAAGTACATATTCATACATCCTGTGATGTAGCGATTGGATCAGCGAAAGAACTAGGACGTGGTCAATTAACTGGAGGACGTATCGTGACTGAACAGAGAACGCGGTTTCAGCTGTTGGAAGGTGGGCGCCTAGCTACGTCAACCCTCATGAAGGCCCAATCTGTTCGACCGACCCGTGAATCTTATGGCATCACTCACTTGGAACCTTGCGCAGGAGAATTGACCACAGCATTCAAGGCAAGAGAACGGCGCTTACACCAGCTCTTGGAAGATCGCTCCCGTCTCGGGCGCGACTTGCATGACTCCATATTGCAATCACTGTATGCCCTTGGACTCACTATTGAATCCTCATATAGACTTAGGCATACTAGCGATGTGGAAACCTATCAAACTCCGGCAACAATTACCGAGCAAGTCAACCGGCTCATTCATGAAATCCGAAGCATGATCCGCGAACTGGAGTCCGACACCGTCCGGGAGTTTGATTTATCCTCGGAACTCACTGCGCTCCAACAGACCTATGAGCAAACAGGACATCTGGATGTGAAATTTGATCTTCAGCGCCACGCCATCGAGATGCTCACTCACGAAGAAGAACGAGAGATTCTCAATATCATTCGTGAAGCACTCAGCAACTGTGCCCGCCATGCCCACGCCACCCAGGCTGCGGTCTCCATTCGCATGAAGGACACACGAGTCCGAGTCAGCATCCAGGATAACGGGATTGGCTTTGCTCCGGGACCAGCACGTGGGTACGGACTGACCAACATGGAGACCCGAGCCAAGAAACTCGGCGGGACGTTACGCGTTCAGTCGAAGACGGGAAAAGGCACGCAGATCACGGCAGAATTTTCATTGGAACCCTTACTGACATCCATATGAAACAACCACAAACCAGTATCGTACTGATCGACGATCATGAAATGGTCCGTAGAGGACTCCGCGCCCTGCTTCACCTCGAAGCAGATCTCGCGATCGTGGGCGAAGCAGCCACCGTCGCCGGCGGTGTGGGGCTCGTCGAGCGACTGACACCTCAGATGGTCTTGCTCGACGTGAAGCTTCCTGACGCGACGGTCACTGAGGCCATCCGCCGTTTGCTGACCGTCTCACCCAAACTGCGAATTCTGATTCTCACAAGTTACGCTGAAGACACGACCGTCATGGCTGCCGTCCAGAACGGCGCCCATGGCTATGTGCTCAAAGACGTTCGCATGGACGACCTGATTCGGGCTATTCGCACGGTGGCCTCGGGACAGGGCTATCTTGATCCCCGCGTGACACAGCAGGCGCTGCATTGGATTCGGACCAGCTCACACTTGGGAGTCACTTCCCAAGGAGTCTCTCGGCTTTCTCCGCAGGAGCGCTTGATCTTGCCGCTTTTGGCAGAAGGCAAGACCAACAAGGAAATTGCGGTTCAACTTCGCCTGAGCGACAAGACCATCAAAAACTACCTGGCGAATATTTTCGACAAACTCCATGTGAAACGGCGTACCGAAGCTGTGGCTTGGTTCATGAAGGAGTCTCATATCCCCACTGTGAGCCAAAGCCCAAAACTCTAACGTTCCTGCGACCGCGACAGTTCTCTCGTTCATCTCTCGCTGCGAATATTGCTGTCTCCATCCCCCTCTGGTTTTGTCAGACCAGCAGGTCCTATACTATCCCCAGCTGTCCGTGATCATTGATTGCACCCATGCTGACATTAGTACTTCGTCTGGACTAGCCAGAGGTTTCTGTTCATGAGTTCACCGCCGGAGACCGAGAGTTCACTGATCAGTGAACTTACCCAACTGCGCCACCAGATCCTTGAGCTACAACAGGCGCTCGTTCATGCGAAACAAGGCGCTCCCTCACCGCAGACCACGGCACTCGGGGCTGCCCAAGTGGGAACATGGGAGTGGGACGGCAGGACAAATCGGGTGATCTGGTCGCAAGAAACTGAACGGATCTTCGGCCTTCCTCCCGGCACGTTCGATGGCTCATATGAAGGATTCTTTGCTCTCGTGCATCCGGATGACCGGCATTGTCTCAGTGCAGCCATTACAAAGGCCGTGCACGACCGTTCTCCCTACAGAGTAGAACATCGCATCCTCACTCCTTCCGGAGCCGTTCGGTGGGTGGCCTGCCGTGGTCGTGCCACAGGCGGCGAGCATGAGCCGGCCTCGGGCATGACGGGGACGGTCGAAGATATCACTGCCCGTAAAGAATTCGACCACACCCAGGAAGCTCTCCGAGAAACCCTGGAAACACGTGTCCGAGAACGAACAGCCGGATTGGAACAGGCTGTCCATGAACTGACGACTGAAATTGCACGAAGGCAGCAGGCTGAGTCGGCACTCAAAGCAAGTGAACAACGCTACCAATCCCTCTACGAGCACAACCCCTTCATGTATTTCACTCTCTCCTCTGACGGCACGATGCTCTCCGTCAATAATTTTGGAGCGGATCAACTCGGATACCAGAAGGATGATCTCATCGGCCGGTCCATCCTGCAGCTATTTGACCGGAAAGACCACCAGACCGTGCTGGGACAGTTGATCGCATGCGCCACCAGTCCCTACACCGTGTTTGAGTGGGACATTCAAAAAATCCGGAAAGACGGAGTCAGGATATGGGTCAAAGAGCGTGCGAGGGCGATCCACGATCATACCAATCAGATCCTCGTCCTCGTCGTCTGTGAAGATGTGACCGAGCGCAAGCGGACTGAAAAGCAACTCCAGGAAACGTCCCGTCTGCTCCAGACCCTCGTGGAGGAGTCCCCATTGCCCATTGTCAGCCTCGATCCAGAAGCGCGCGTAGTCAGCTGGAACCAAGCCGCAACCCGTCTGTTCGGATGGTCGAGAGAAGAAGTGCTCGGCCATGAACTTCCATATACCCAGCCCGAGGAGGAAATCGAGGCGAATGCCCTCTGGCACGCGGGCACACGTGGAGAATTAACCGGTCCGATAGAACTGCGCCGCCGGCACAAAGATGGAACGATATTGAACCTTCTGCTCTGGCCCGTCTTTGTCTATGATGAGTTTGAACAGCTGACTCTGGCTGTCGGCCTCTACGTGGATCAGTCTGAGATCAAACGAGCCGAGGAGGCGACTCTGAGGGGCGAGGCTCGTCTTCGCTCATTTTTGAATGCGCTGGACGACCTCGCCTTTGAGTTCGACCAAGACGGACAATATCTCAATGTCTGGACCCGCAGCAACGACAAGCTGCTGATGCCCAAACAGGACCTCATCGGCCGACACCTCACCGATCTCTTTGGAGAAGAAACAGGTTCCCACTATGTCGAAACGATCCGGCAAGTCATGACGACCGGCAAGGCTGCGACGATTAATTACGCCGTTCATGTGCATCAAACCCTGCGGTATTTTTCAGGGGTCCTGACCCTGATTCCAGGGAGCCACACGTCCCAGGCGACAGTTGGCTGTCTTGTACGCGATATCACCGAGAGCCGCCTCATCGAGGCACAGGTTCGAGAGAGCGAGGCTCGATGGAGAGCCCTCTATGAGCATGCAGGGGTCGGGATCGCCCAACTGAACCTCGACGGACGATTTCTTCGAGTCAATCCGCACCTCTGCGAACTGCTGGGCTACTCCTCGGAAACCATGCTCCAGCGAACGTTTCAAGATCTCACGCACCCGGAGGACCTCAAGCCGAACCTGGCCTACCTCGACGAATTGCGCAGGGATAGCCGGCATTCCTTCTCGATGGAGAAGCGGTATCGTCGAAGCAATGACACCTGGGCGTGGGTCGATTTGACCGTCTCGCTGGTCCATAGCGGCTCTGCCGATCAGGACTATTTGATCGCCGTGATCCAGAACATCGACGATCGCAAACGGGCAGAACAGGCTCTCCAGGAGCAAGAAGCCCTGATGCGATCCGTCATTGAAACGGCGCCCGACGCAATTTTCATGAAGGATCGAGACGGTCACTATCGATTCGCCAATTCGGCCTTTGCGCAAACTCTTTGTAAGCCCCCCGAGGACATCATCGGAAAGACCGATGCCGAAATGTTCCCCCCTGAGGTTGCTGATCGCTGTATGGCCGGAGATCGTGAAGTGTGTTCCGGCGCAGTCCAACGGGAATTCGAGGAAATTGTGCCCATCGACGGCACGCCTCGCATTTTTCATGTCATCAAAGCGCCCCACCGGGACCAGGAGGGAGGCGTCATCGGATTGGTCGGGGTCGCCCGCGACATGACCGACCTGAAGCAAGCCGAACGCGCCCTTCGGCTGACGCAGTTAGCCGTTGATCGATCCGCGGATTTCGTGTTCTGGGTCGATCAGTCTGCTCGCTTTCTCTATGTCAATGACGCCGCTTGCGCACGACTCGGATACTCACGTGAAGAGTTACTTCGCATGTCCGTGAATGACATCGATACCGAGTATCAAATCGAACGGTGGCCCGACCATTGGACGGAATTGAGTCGGGCGGGACGTCTTCGATTTGAATCGCGTCATCGCACTAAATCCGGCGAAACCTACCCTGTAGAAGTTGTCGCGAATTTTATTGCCATGGAAGGGAAGGAGTACAACTTCGCCTTCGTTCGTGACATCTCCGATCGCAAACGATCGTACTCACTCCTGCAAGCCGCCATCAATTCCGTTGCCGACGGATTGCTGGTCGTTGACCGACAAGGGAAGGTCACCAGTGCGAATCAACGTTTCCTGCACCTGTGGAACATCCCTCAGACGCTTGTGGAGAGCGGAAACGACGACGCGCTTCTGACCTTTGTGATGGACCAGCTTCAGGAGCCCGAGGTATTCCTGCGGAAAGTCCGTGAGCTGTATGCGCATCCGGAGCAGGAAAGTTTTGACGTGGTCAGCTTCCATGATGGACGAGTGTTTGAGCGGTATTCCCGACCGCAGATTCTCGACAACGAAATTGTTGGCCGGGTCTGGAGCTTCCGGGATATCACCGAGCACAAACGCGCTGAGCAGGCATTACGAGAGAGCGAACTGAGGCTCCAGCGCTTCGTCGCCGAAGCCCCCGTTGGGCTCTGCATTCTCGATGAAAACTGGCGTGTCATCACCGCGAATCTCGCTTTTTGCCAACTGACCGGATATGAGGTTCACGAAATCATCGGCAGCACATACGCGTTGTACACCCACCCGGAGGATCTCTCCGCCAATATTCGCCTGACTGAAGAATTCTACCGTGGCATCAGATCCGGCTACACCTATGAGAAGCGGTACATCCGGAAATCAGGTGAAATTATTTGGGTGCTGGTCAAAACCACCAGGATCGACCTGCCCGGCCGGCCAGGCCCACTGCTGCTTGCAGCGATCCAGGATATTACCGAGCGCAAACTCGCGCTGGAAGAACGAGAGCAACTCAGTCGTGACCTGCATGACAACCTCCTCCAAGCCCTGTACGCCGTTGGGATGCAGCTTGAAGCCAGCAAGCTAGCTATGGAGCGATCACCGCGCCGGTCCAAAACACATATATCCCAGGCCATCCGCCAGCTGAACAGTCTCATGGTCGATGTTCGACGGTTTATTAGCGTACTCACAGAACGGACGTCCGTGCAGATGGACTTCGGACAGTCACTTCAAGAACTTATTGCCTCCACGACCGACACCGAGGGTGTCGCAGCCGAGCTCGACATTAAGAGTCCTGTGCTGTCCTTTGTCACTCCTCAGATCGGAGCGCAACTACTGAACATTTCGCGCGAAGCCCTGAGCAACAGCTTGCGTCATGCTCGTGCCTCCCGTCGCTGGCTGCATTTGAGTCTCGCTCACAACGCCATCCGATTACTCATCGGAGACAACGGCATCGGCTTCTCTCCGTCACGCAAACGCCGAACTGGCCGAGGACTTGCCAATATGGCCGCTCGTGCACAGCAGATGACGGCTTCCTTTACTCTTGAAAGTGTGCCAAGACGTGGAACCACGATCACGGTCGACGTGCCATTGAAAAAGGACGCCCTGTATGAGTAAGTCACCAACGGTTCGACTCGTGATCATCGATGACCACGAAGTCGTGCGAATCGGTCTCTGTGCCGTCCTCAATCTGACGCCTGGGCTCAAAGTCATCGGACAGGGGAAGCGAATGGCCGAGGCCAAAAAGCTCTGTGTTCGCCTGAAACCGGATCTCGTCTTGCTTGATATCCGATTGCCGGACGGAAGCGGTGTGGATGCAGCCCGTGAGATCCTTTCCCGATGTCCGACCACCCGAGTATTGTTCCTCACGAGTTTCGCCGACGACCATACGGTGCTTGAAGCAATTCTCGCCGGCGCTCATGGATACCTCCTGAAGGACATCGCCTCTCAAACGCTTGTGCGCGCCATTCGCACCGTCGCAGCCGGAAAAACGCTGATGGACGCTCGCTTGCCCCAACACACGTTGAATTGGCTGAAGCACGTCCCCACCGAGCCAGGACAATCCAAGCGTCCTCTCCTTTCGCCCCAAGAGCAGCGGCTCCTTCCTCTCGTTGCCAAGGGTCTCACCAACAAGGAGATCGCCCAATTTTTGCGACTCAGCGAAAAAACGGTCAAGAACTACCTCGCCAATATCTACTCCAAGCTCAGTATAGGTCGCCGTTCGCAGATCGCTGCCTTCTACGCCGGAAGCTTCAAGGGGTCCGAATCCCGTCTACCGCTGGGTCGCGCCTAAACAAGTTCTGATGGCAGCTTCTTGCTAAACCTCCTCCGGTAAAGAACTCTGCACCTTGTTCCGATAAGAACAGAGTCATGCTCGTCCGGAACACGGGCTTGCTAGGCTACGCCGCCCGGTATCACTGCACAAGAGACCATCGCCGTACTGAACATGCCGACAGAACTACCATCGTCAAGTGCGGCACTTTTGATCGAGTCTGATCCAGCCCTTGCCCGGGCGTTCCAGGATCTGATAGTCCTTGCCTATCATTCGTCGGTGACGCTTAATATCGTATGCTCCCTCAGCGAGGGACTCACCTACCTACAGGCCCATCACGTGCCGGTGATTCTCATGGATCTCTCCCTGCCGGACAATGCGGGACGAAAGGCCGTGGATCTGGTACGAGAGACAGCCCCCGCCAGTGCACTCATTGGCTTCCACCGAACGACCGATACCACTATGCTGTCTGACGCCATCCGTTGCGGAGCCCATGAAGTGTTGCCCGTCATTCCACCTTCAGCCGAGACACTCCGTCTGTCTATCACCAGCGCCTTGATCAGAGCGACTCGCCTTCAGACCGCTACCGAACCAGTGCCCTCGGTTGACGCTCACCAGACCCTATCGTTACCCCTCGCGAAGGTTGCACACGACTTGAATAACTGCCTGACATCCATCAATGGATTTGCCGACATTCTCCTCGCACGACTGTCTGCGGAAGATCCGTCACACTACTGCGCTGAACAGATCAAACTGGCGTGCACACGAGCCGAATGTTTGATTAAGCAGTTACCGCAGATCACCTGTACATCCCCTACTCCCCAGCTATCAAAGCCAGCCAACAACGCTCCGGCAACCTAACCTCCCCACTACTCTCAAGAATTGACAGACCCTCATCCCCTGACTAGGATACGGACGACTATTGATTGATCTGATTGAACAAATCCTCATTTCTTCTGAAAGGAGCGCTGTAATGTCCGACTCTGGTTTACCCGATTCCCGGGAAACCCACCGTTCGCATAAGCCCACTCACTCCGCCAGCAATCAGGTCGAGGCCGTCTTCGAATCGGTTATCTTTGCCAGTCGATGGATTCAGGCTCCACTCTATGCCGGACTGATCGTGGCAGAACTGCTCTACGCCTACAAGTTTCTCGCCGAACTGTGGGAAATGGTGATTCATATCAACAAGATGGATGAAACGGTCTTCATGCTGGGCGTCTTAGGCTTGATTGATGTCACCATGGTTGCCAATCTGCTGACCATGGTCGTGATCGGCGGGTATGCGACATTTGTGAGCAAGCTGGATCTAGAACACCATCCCGATCGTCCGGAATGGCTGACGCACGTCGATCCTGGCACCATCAAGATCAAACTGGCGGCTTCCTTGATCGGCATCTCCAGCATTCATTTGCTGAAGGGATTTGTGGATGTAGCCAATGAAAATCCAGAACACTTGAAATGGAAGATCTTTATCCACATGACCTTCCTCGCTTCCGCAATCTTGCTGGCCTGGACCGACAAGATCATGCAGAAGGACAAGAAACATTAAGCCGTGGATTCATTCGCAGGGGGAAAAGAGGGACGCGCGTAGGCTTGAAACGATTCGGCACGCTATGGATCTACTCGATTGGAAAGGTTCGGTAGGATCAGCCCCCATACCCAAGACCGACCGATTCCCGTCAGCACGTTTTGGACGAACTGCTAGTCCACCTCGGTTCCCGCCGCAGCCTTGATGGCTTCGACAGTGAGGGGTTTTTTGAGATAGCCGTCGACGACGAATGGAAATTCTGGCGAGATCTCGCCACAGGCCATATCGTGAGTCAGTCCAAGAATTCGGAGCTGAGAAAACCGTTCTTTCAGCCGTTGTACCTGAATACGCTCTGCCTCTGAGGTCAGCAGACTGAACTCTGCCACCAAGACACTGGGTGCGCGTTCAGGACCAATCTGATCCAAACCGGCCATGTTCACAAGGCCAACGACTTGGTAGCCAAGCTTTTCCAAGGTTCTTCTGATAATCGCTTGACTGACCGCTTCCTTCACATACATGAGTGCATTCCGTTGTGTCACGGCCTGTGGAGGGCTCAGGCTTGCGGCGGCACATGGAAGGTCGACCCAGAAGCGGCTTCCTCTCCCGAGCTCACTCTCGAATTCGATTGTGCCACCCATCAATTCAACAAGCTGCTTTGCAAGGGCTAATCCCAGGCCCATCCCTCCGTATTTCCTTCGATAGGATCCATCTGCCTGGACGAAGGGCTGGAACAATCGATCCGCATCGGCCTTATCGATACCGATTCCTGTGTCAGCGACAGTAAACCGCATCCAGCGTGCTCCATCTGAAGATGTGGACTCCATACCCGTAGGTATCTGTGGAGTGAGGCCTACCTGTAGGGAGACCTCACCTCGCTCCGTGAACTTGAGCGCATTGTTGATAAGGACAGACAGCAGACGACCAAGGCGCACCCGATCAGCACAGAGCTTTGCCGGAACGGCAGACGCGATGTCATGCCGAAGCAGAACGTTTTTCTCCTGTGCGCGCTCTCGAAATGGCGTCAGATAGTCGTGCACCATCCCGTGGATCTCGAACTCTTCTTGACTCAGTGTCACACGTCCCGACTCCAGCTTGGAGAAATCCAAAATGTCGTTGACGATTTCCAGCAATGCCTTGGCAGAGGTCCTAATCGTTTCCGCACAATCTCGCTGTTCTGGTGTCAGGTCTGTGTCGAGCAGCAGGTCATCCATCCCAATGATGCCGTTCATCGGTGTCCGGATCTCATGGCTAACGGTAGCCAAGAACTCAGATTTCACCCGCGCTCCTTCCAGTGCGGCATCACGAGCCTGAACCAACTTCTCCCGGCTGTCACGCAACTCGCGCATGGCGTGGCCGGCCCTCAGCATGTAACGGACCCGATGGCTGAGCAAGAGCCCATTGATCGGTTTGACGATAAAATCGGTGGCTCCGACATCATAGGCCTGCGTAATCGATTGGTAATCCTCCAGCCCGGTCATCATGAGCACCGGTGTGTGCGTTCCATTGGGTAACCGCCTCACCTCCGCGCAGACGGCGAACCCATCCATCTCCGGCATCATGATATCCAGAAGCACCAGATCAGGATAATGGCGGGCAAACGCCTCGATTCCGAGACGCCCGTTCTCTGCCTCTTCCACCAACCAGCCGGACTGTTCAAGCGCCTCGCGTGCCAGCATGCGGGCGATGGTATCATCGTCGATAACCAGAACTGTCGGACGTCGTTCGGTGGTCATGCCGCAGTGCTTCCTTTTGTCACTTCGCCGCGAAGCGCAGTACAGGCCGCCGCATAATGTTGCTCGAACCGGGCTACCACCTCATCAACATGCGTGAAATCCTGGCGCTCTCCCATCTGCTCCAATTCTCGACAATCAGCGGAAACCGCCATGGCTCCGAGCTGAGCGCTACTCGACTTCAAGCGATGCGCCGCAGCACGCAGTTCCGTGGCATTCTGTGACTGTACGGCTGAACGCATTCGGTCGACAATTTCCGGCGATGTATCGAGATACGACGTCACCACACGTACGACGATATCAGGCTGTCCTAAACGCTGAAGTGTGCGAATCCCCGCCAGCGCGGTTTGGTCAATGATCGATCCGGCAGGTTGCTCTACCGGAGCTGATACGCGACGCGGATCTTCCTGCCAATCACCCATTGTCTCTTTCCCGACGGAACCGGATGAAATCGTCTGCTGACTGACCTCACCCCTCGGCCAGTTTGGAAGCCACCGAGAAAGCATGTGCTCAAGCTGCACGAGGGTAAACGGTTTGCTCAGGTGGTCGTCCATGCCGACGGAGAGACACTGCTCTCTGTCACCCTGCATCGCATGCGCCGTCAACGCCACGATCGGCACACGACGGGGAGTGTCGGGTTTCGAGTTTTGAGTTTCAAGTTGAAGGCTCGGATGCACCGGTCTTGGACTCGAAACCTGGAATTCGGAACTCGAAACAGCTTCTGCCGCTTCCCGTGCCCGAATCAGTTTGGTCGCCGTCAATCCATCCATCTCCGGCATCTGGCAATCCATAAAGACGAGTGCATAGTCGGTCTTGGCTATCGCATCAAGGGCTTCTCGGCCATTCTCTGCCGTGTCGATGGAACAATTGAGTACTTCCAACATGCCGCAAGCCACTTCGCGATTCACGGGATTGTCCTCCACCAGCAGAATACGAACCTCACCTGTCCTTATAGGATGCTGATCATTGGCTGTTTCACCACGTTTTGCGGATACGGGGCACAATTCCGTTGGCCTCTGAGTCGGCATATCAGCGGACTTACAGTAGATCGTGAATCGGAAACAGGTGCCCTCACCTGGACGACTCTGGAGCTCAATCGTCCCCCCCATGAGGGTCACCAGTTGCTTGACAATGGCCAGGCCTAATCCTGTTCCACCATACTTCCTCGTCGTCGATCCATCTGCCTGGGAGAAGGCATCGAAGATGTTTGACTGGGCTTCAAGGGAAATCCCAATACCAGTATCGGTCACACTGATGGATAACCCATATCGCCCTTCTCTCGTCTCGGTCAGCTCGGCGCTGACGGTGATCGTACCCTGCTCAGTGAATTTGACCGCATTGCTGACCAGATTGACGATGATCTGTCTCAGCCTTGTCGGATCACCGATCAGGGCAGACGGAATGTGCGGATCGATGCGACATGAGAGTCTCAGCCCTTTCTGTTCTGCAGTAGAGGAAGACACGGCAAGGGCTTCCTCAAAGGTCCGTCGAACCTCGAAGGGGATGGCCTCCAATCGTAATTTCCCTGCCTCGATTTTCGAAAAATCAAGAATGTCATTGATGATGGCGAGAAGCACGGATCCGGATCGATGAATCGATTGGGTCAAATGACGCTCTTTCTCATTGAGTGGATAGCGAAGCAACAACTCCGCCAGACCCAGCACGCCGTTCATCGGTGTCCTAATCTCATGGCTCATGTTGGCAAGAAATTGGCTCTTCGCACGACTCGCCGCTTCAGCGGCATCCTTGGCTTGACGCAGGACCTCTTCAGCGGCTTTTCGATCCGTCACATCGATGTGGATACCGACCATCCGAGACGAGAGTGCTCCCTCATTTCTAATGATGGTCCCACGGGCAAGAATCCATCGATATGACCCATCTTTATGGAGAAGGCGATGCTCATTTTCGAGGGCCCCCGTTCGTCCATTGAGATAGGCCTCAATCGCACCAAGAGAGCGCTCGTGGTCGTCCGGATGGACTCGACATTCCCACTCCTGAAACGAATTGGCGAACTCATGATCCTCATATCCCAGCTGCCGCTTCCATTCGGGAGAGAAATACACATCATTGGAACTAAGATCCCAATCCCAAATCCCGATGTTCGTGCTCTGGACCGTCATCATCAGGCGTCCTTCGCTTGTCCGTAGGGCCTGCTCAACCTTTTTCCGATCAGCCGCCTCAAGGGCCAACGTGAGTGTGTTGGCCACCGACACGGCAAAATGTTGCTCTTCCAACGTCCAACATCGTATGGGACCAATGTGCTCGTGACAGATCACCCCCACCATCTGCCCTCCGGAACGGATCGGCACATCAAGCATCGAAGTGATCCCCAGGGGAGCTAAATAGCTTGTGGCGAACTCTGCCGTCTTTGGATCGTGCTGCGCATCATCCGCCACGACAGGTTGTTCCGTCTCCAACTCTCTGAAGTAGCGTGGGTACGCCGTTGCAGCCAGGACCGTGCCTTGCGAATATTCCTGGGTGGTGAATTGATAGAGTTTGGCACATTGAAGGGTGGAACGATTCTCTGTAAAAAACCAAATACTGACCCGCTCGACACACAGAAAGACCCCCGCCACTCGCGTGATGGTTTGAAAGGCCTGTTCGAGGTTCCCATTATAGATTTCCGGACTTTCCGCCAATTCAGACAAGCCGGTCTTGATGCGCCGAAGTAGGCCCTCAGTCTGTTCACGTTCCCGTTCAACCCGCTTCTGATGCGAGATGTCTCTGACCACCAGAACCGCACCGATCGCCTTGCCCCCCAACAGCAGAGGCGTCACGACCAGCGCAATGGGCAGCAGTTCACCGTTCCTGGTCAACAGTACTCCGTCATCCGTTCGATAGGGTTCACCGGATGCCAGTGAAGGAAATGTCGAGTCGGTAATAAGACATTCGGATCGGTACTCTTCGGGACCCGGTGAAATCATCCGATACACGGAACGACCCAAGAGCGTGTGACCGGTTTCCTCGAACAAGAGTTCCGCTTGAGGATTGACCATCTGGATCTTCCACTCCGCATCCACGACGCAGAGTCCATCACCCAGTGAATGCAGGACCGTCCGGAGTGTATTCCGCTCCTGCTCGAGTTGAGTTTCGCTGCTGTGCTTGAGCTGCGCATACAGCTCCTGCATTTCCGCTGAGGAAAGAGCCAGCGATCGCTCCAAGAGCGCATGACCTTGGTCGGCCTCGACATAACTCTGGTCAATCTTCTTCAGCAGCTCGTCCCACACCGCCGGAGAAGGGGAATGCGTCTCATCGAGTCCCAGACGTTTGAGTTGTCGGGCCAGTAAGGGATGCATAGGCAATCAGGCAGCCTCGCTCAACGTCGTTAAGGTCATGGTCTGGTTATGCAGGTCACAGGTTCCTGTGGCATAGGGAGAAATCTCGCCGTAGGAGTAGAAGCCGATCTGGTGCGTCCCCTTTGGTAGGACATCAAGTGTCGCCTCGATTTCCTCCTCCGTTCTGCCACCGAGCACGAGCCGGCGGCCGACACAACTGATGGCGAGCGCAAGTGTGCAGGAAGCGCCGTCCGCGGAGAGTCTGGTTGATGTGGCGGCTTCCGAAGCTCCTTGAACTAATCGGTCGAAATTCGCTTTCATGAGTTGCGCCAGCGTTCCTTCTTGAATATCCCCTGCGAAGATGAGCGACTGGTCCCGTTCATTCACGGCCAAAATGGTCCTGACGAGGCTCTTGGGGTCCGACGCGTTGGCGCGCAACGCCAGCGGAAACAACAGACCGGTTGCGGGGAGTCCAGCCGCGCGATCACCAAGATATCCCTTGTACAGTTCGAGTGCAGGGCGGTCATCAAGCTCATAGAGTATGTTGCCCTTCGATTTAGTCACCCGGCGCTCCGGCCCAAACCGATCCCATCCTCCTTTTGATCCATGTCCAATTCGGATGCGATCGCCATAAAACCCAACTGCCGTCACAAAACCGGCCTGAGGACGCCTGCCGTGCAATACCCAGGTCCGACGAAAGCGATCTCCATCCCCAGCCAACCCTCCCGTGACAACAACCGATGATGAGACCTGAGAGTTGAGCCCCCGCACCAGCTCGCTCCCGTTCACCTGGAGCCCATCGGAAAGGACAAAGATGCCCCTGAGTCGTGCGTCGTTCAGCTGCCTGGCGATATCCTGTCCGGCAGCAAACGACTCGTCCGCTGACCGCACAGGAGCACTGGCCAGCCGAATATCAGTCTGCTCAAATCGCACGACCGCCGCACTGACACTCTCATCACAAATTCGCGTTCCCAGAATTTCTCCTGCTGTCGAACAGCCGATGGCGAGCGAGTCAGGATAGTCGTGGAGCAATTCCTCGATCGGACCGTCGGCATCGAGAAGGCTTGAAGATCCAAACAGCACCACGAGCGTTCGAGACGAGTCAATCCTTGGTCGATGGCTGACCGACCAGCGCGCCTTCTGATCGAACCCAAGCGTATGGACTTCCATTTCACAGCCTCCTTTGCGTCCTGCTCTACGCAGCGATTTGCCCTCTGTCTGAATCAGGATCCGTCACCGGGCCGTCTAGTTCATCTTCAGGAAACTCCACCGTGAACCAAAATCGCGAACCGGTTCCCGGTGCCGACTCCACCCCGATCGATCCCTGCATCATCTCGACAAGTCGTTTGGAGATCGCCAGACCGAGCCCCGTACCTCCATGTTTCCTCGTCGAAGACCCATCGACTTGAGAGAACTCCTGAAAAAGCGTCGCTTGAGCCTCCGGTGAAATGCCGATCCCACTATCCTGAACCGCGATCCGGAACGATCCTGCCGAGCCGTTGCTTCGCTGCAGCGTCACGGATATCGTGCCGGCACCAGTGAATTTGATGGCATTTCCGATCAAATTCGTCAGGACCTGGCGGAATCGATAGACATCCCCTACGACGTGAGTCTGGAGTCCCTCCTCCGCTCTATAGGAAAGCGTGAGCCCTTTGGCGTGAGCCCGCTCCAGAAATGACTCCACAATCTCCCTTATGACCACAGCCAGGTCGAACGGATTACGCTCCAGCACGATCTTGCCCGCCTCGACCTTTGAAAAGTCGAGGATGTCATTGATGATGTGCAGTAGGTCGCCACCTGAACCACGAATCTGGTCCACGTAGCGCCGTTGCTTCTCGGTCAGTGGTGTATGCGCGAGCAGCTCCGCCATGCCCAACACGCCGTTCATCGGAGTCCTGATCTCATGACTCATGTTGGCCAGGAACTGAGATTTTGCTTTGCTTGCTGCCTCCGCTCGTTCCTTTTCCTGGTAGAGATCACTCTGCACCGTTTCATTGACTCGCCAATAGACCAGGAGAGCCGCGCATTCGGCCAAGATGAAACCACCGTGGATAAGGGCCCAGATCCAAGGATGGTGTTGAGTTTCAGAATGATCGTACACCAGAGTCGGCGCGAGGGTTCCAATGAGCCCATGATCAACCACAATGGAGATGAGGGCCAGGAGAAAGGGCACCCAATCTTGGTACAAGACGATCACCGCCATCATCACAAAAAAATGAAAATGCGATTCGATATATCCGCCGGACAGATGGACCAACAGTGTTGAAGCCACTATCAACCCACCTGTCGTCAACGCAGCACGAATCCGTGCACCCAGTGATGGGATGAGGGCGAGAATGGCACAGCCCCCCAACAGTCCCCCGCCGACAAGGCCAAGCCAGACGTATGAGCCGGTCATAAAGCTGAACAGCGGGACTCCCACAGCGTGACACCCTAAGAGCCAGACGATACCCCGGTGGCGTCTGCTCCACTCAGCAGTCTCCAGCGAGTCCCCCCGTGGGAGCGCAGCCCACAGTTGCCTGGCGTAACTCTCAGAAGTGAATGGCGTCACTGCCTGTCCCATCTCCAACTTCCTGATACTGCTGAACTTTCGACAAACCAATGCGGTACTTTTTCGGTCTAAAGAAGAGAAAACTTGATGGGATCTAGGAAGAGGACGTCTGGAGCAACACTCGGCTTGGCTACCTAGCGAGTGTTCTGAGGCCTAGACCGTCAACTTGAGCTGATGTCAAGGAGAGACCAGCGGTTATATAACTCGGAAGAAACGGAGGTGCTAAATCCAAGCCGGATTGAGACTCCCATTTGCATCTCGCCAGTGTGGAGTCCACGCTAAGGCCACGAGCTTTACGGCAATGTTGGCCTTGGTCGGTTTCACGGAAATCGTGTCGAGCTTTTCATTCAGTGGGTCTGTGGCGGCCGCCAATGCCTCGCTTTCTGACTTGAATTGTGTTTCAAGATCAGCCAGCTGCTGCTGGAGTGCCGCCACGTTTTCCTCGGCTGCTCCGACGTCCTTTGACTCTTTCATCACCCGGCCGGCACTGCGAATGGCTGTCGTCGCCCGACCAATGTTGGTGGCGCTGATGGTTTTCCGTCCCATAAAGGCACCAAGGATCGACGCCCCGACAGAGATAGCGGCTTGCATTTGACTGGAACGGGACTCGGCCTGTTGCTTTTCTTTCTGCAATTCAGCCCGTCTGATACGATCTTGTAAGGTTGCAATCTTTGGGGCGTACTTTTGACGTAGCGCGTCAGCTCCCTTGTCGCGGGACTCACGACCGGACTGCTGCAACCGCACACGGAAATCCCGTTCGGACTCGCCAGGTTTTGAGACGTCTTTCGTACTGGGGCTTTTGAACAACTCGACCTTCTGTGTCCGGAAAAGCCACCCGCCGAAGTCCTTGTTCCAATCCGTGTAATTCTTGACCTTCCCGGCACTGGCCGGAATGGAAAGGAATTGCGCACCACCTTGCGGCGACGATTCAAGATCACCCACCGCCACATCCGTTATTGTGGCCTTGTCCCAATCGACTGCGACCGCACCCTCTGTTATCGATGCCAGTGCCGTCACATCTTGCATGGTCTCGACACCGCTCTTGGAATCGGAAAAACGAACCTGTGACACGCCCAACAACATCGGGGCATAGACTAATTCACTCCCATCTAGCTTGCTTCCACGCAGCGGCACAAAATGCTGCGGCACATCCGGCGGCAGCATGGGACGTGAAGCGTGGGTCGTGAAGCGTGAAGCGTGAGGCGAAGCCGCAGTTTTCTCTTTCCCCTCACCTTTTACCCCTAACCCCTTACCTCTTACCGGGTCCATCAGTTGTTTAATCTGCGTCCTCGTGAGCGGACCGCGCAGATACGAGAGACACCAGCGTGTTTCAAATACAACCGGTTCATCCTCATGGACGTTATTCATCAGGAAGATCCGATTGCCGAGACCAGCCAATGTTTGCTCCATACGGCCTCGATCGAACTTCTTCCCGGCACTGCTGGAGGCCCCTTCCAATCCTTCCAAGACGCGGGCCTTATCCCGTTCCGTCTGCAGCCGTCCGATAAACCAGGTCCCTGTGTTGGCCAAGCCCTTATAGTCGAGATCGACGGGATTCTGTGTAGCAAGAACGACTCCCAAACCAAACGCTCGCGCCTGCTTGAGCAACGTCATCAATGGCAGCTTGGAAGGAGGATTTGATACCGGCGGGGAATACCCGAAGATCTCATCCATATAGAGGAGTGCGCGCAGGCTGGTTGTGCCCGATTGCGCTCTCATCCACCCGACCATTTGACTGAGCAACAGCGTGACGAAGAACATCCGCTCGGCGTCGTTCAGATGGGCGATGGAGAAAATAGCCAAGCGAGGCTTGCCGGCTGAGGTATACATCATCGATTGAATATCAAGCGCCTCTCCTTCAAGCCAAGCCTGGAAGCCCGGTGCGGCAAGCAGATTATTCAGCTTCATCGCAAGGGCAAAGCGATCTTTCGACGGGAAAAAAGAGTCGACATCCATCACGCCGACCTTCGACACCGGCGGCGCTTGAATGGCCTGGATCAAAGCCGCCAGATCCAGATCTTGTCCTTTCCTCCAGGTCTGGTCGAGAATCGTGGACAGGAGGATGTGTTCACGACTCTGGATGGGATCAGCCTCAATGCCAAGCAAGCCAAGCAAACTCGTCACGGTGGTGCTGATCCGCTCGCGCAACAGTTCCGAATCGTCAAGCACGTCGGCAGAGGGTGCGGAGAAGGATTTTAGGATGGAGACCGGCAATCCAGCGTTACTGCCGGGTGTGTACATCACCACATCCGCCGCGTCTCGTAAACGCTGAATCCTGGCGCCATCCTGTTGCCAACTTGCAAGACCTTTAGCCCACAACTCTGCTTGCGCTTGGGCATACTCGTCGGGAGCCAACCCCTTTTTGCGCGCATCATCCTCGTTGATCCATGGCTGGAAGTCTTCGCCTTTTAGGCTGGGAAACGTCAGCATCAAGTTCCCCAAGTCACCCTTCGGGTCGATGATGATGGCCGGAATATTGTCGATCGCCGCTTCTTCAAGAAGCGCTAAACAAAGGCCGGTCTTTCCGCTGCCGGTCATGCCGACACAAACCGCGTGTGTCACCAGATCTTTCGAGTCGTACAGGAGCCATCCTGGTTTGGCCTGCTTCGTGGCGAGATCGTACGGCCGTCCCATGTAAAAGACACCGAGCTTTTCGAAGTCTTCCGACGTCGGCGTGGTTGTCCCTGCAGGTGTTATGGATTTCTTGGTTTCTTTTTCAGTCTTGGCTCCAACCTCTATTTTCTTTGCCTTCGGCATACCACTGTCTCCCTTCGCTCGACAGTCACGATAAAAGTGGACCGTATTTTAGTGAGCTCGCAGATGCGCTGCAAGCGGAAGTGAGGGATGCGACGGGGGAAAGGATTGTGATTGGGCCTGGCTTGCGACGGGCGCTGTAACTTACGTAGACCTATCGTGGCTTGAATCCACCTTCACCATTCTTTGAAAATGACAAACACCGCGCCGACCATCATGCCGAAGCCGACCAGATAGTTCCATTTCAGCGGTTCTTTTAGATACAGGACAGAGAATACACAAAACACGACAAGCGTGATGACTTCCTGGATCGTCTTCAGTTGAGCCGCCGTAAAGTCATAGTGGCCGATCCGATTGGCCGGCACTTGCAGACAGTACTCAAAAAACGCGATCCCCCAGCTCCCCACGATCGCCATCCACAAGGGCGAGTCCTTATATTTCAGATGCCCATACCAGGCAAAGGTCATAAAGATGTTCGAGATGGTTAACAAGAGAATGGTCTGCATGGGCCTCCTTCATGAGGATTGCTCTTTGACAGGATCAGCGATTTTGGCTTCACTTAGCCGCAGGGCTAAATGGTCAACTAGCTGCCCAAAAGTAAGATCTGGCTTCAGAGCTTCATCGTCTCGAAGCGAAATATTGAACTTCTTCTCCAGTTGAACAATGAATTCCGCACTGGACAGAGAGTCGAAAGTGTCCATCATGAGGTGTTGTTGAAATTTATCTTCCGGGCTAAGACCGTCAATAGAGACTGGTATATATTGGGCGAGGATTTTTCGTACTTCGGTTGCTAAGATCTCTCTGGACTTACTCTCACCAAAATAGGCTTTGCCAAATTCCTTGTGTGTAAGTTGTGGCCTAGACAGAAAGTAGCGCGACAACTTCGTTTTCCTCCGGCGAACGAACAAATAATAGGCACCAAAGGTCAGGGCGAGAAAAGGAAGTACCGCCCAGGTTCCGACTTCTTTCATTCTTAGCCCAATCCAGACTCTTTCAACACCTGTCCTGTATAGGACCGCTTGGCCTTGGCAATCTCTTTGGGCGGGCCTTCGGCCACGATACCCATCACTGCGACGCTATCCATTGCTATACGAAGCGTGAAGTCAATTCTATGAGATTTGTTGCTCTGCCCAGCCACGGACAGCCGTGACGACTATCCGGGTGTGTTCGCGATCCAGTGGTTCAGTCGCCATCAAATCATATCGTAGCTCGACTGCGAACGGACCCAGGGTGTCGATTCCTTCACGTAACGGTGGGCTTGGAAGATTGTTCTGAATGAGCAGGTCGATCAGAAGCTGCAAATCATGAGTTTTACGCTGTTCAATGCGATGCTTGATCAACACCGCCTTGAGGCATTTTTCGACCGCTTGCTGGGCGTGAAAACCAACGACCTCGTCGTCGATTTCCGGATCATCCGACAGCTTACGGAACGCTCTGATGTCCCGGTCGGCCAGAGCAAGAAAGCGGCGTGCAAGATCCTCAGGCCGCTTCATAGAGGACTTTGCCGTTTTTAAGAGCCCAGTACATAGCCGTTCCTGGTAGATGTCCCCACTCAGAAATTTCCCCTTCTGAAACGACAAGCACATCGACGGGAAACCCTATCGATCCAATGGCTTTTCGCAAACGAACCATCTCTGTACGCTTGGAGATAACCTCTTGTTCGATCACGAGCAAGTCCACATCGGACTCCGACGTGGCCGTCCCATCTGCGAAGGAACCGAAGAGAATGACCTTCCTCGGGCTAACCGCACCCACGAGCCGTCGAACCGCTGTATCAATAGCTTCTTGAGCAGTCATCGTGGCTTGTTCCGAGCGAACGTGGATACTGACAAGTCAATTAGGACACTCGTGTAACACCTGCCGATGGTAGCACTCATAGTCGGCAAAGTCATGCTGAGTGAGGTAATCCCGTTTCACAAATACAGGCGCCGCTCAACCCCTTGAGCACCTCAGGGTCCCGAGCTGAACTCGGGACAAGCTCGTGGAACCAGTCCACTTCATCACACGGTTGATGTCTGACGAATGACCATTGGCGCCTAGAACCCAGCCTCCCTTAACACCTGTCCCGTATACGACCGCTTCGACTTGGCAATCTCTTTTGGCGGGCCTTCAGCCACAATCTCGCCGCCGCGGTCTCCACCTTCTGGTCCAAGATCGATAATCCAATCGGCGTTTTTGATCATGTCCAGATTATGCTCGATCACGAGTACTGTGTTGCCGGCTTCAACCAATCGATCCAACACATCAAGCAATCGTTGCACATCGGCAAAATGGAGCCCAGTCGTTGGCTCATCGAGGATATACATGGTGCGACCGGTAGCGCGCTTCGAGAGCTCTCGCGATAGTTTCACACGTTGCGCTTCGCCACCTGAAAGTGTCGTCGCGGACTGGCCGAGTTTCACATAGTGCAGACCGACATCATGAAGGGTCTGCAGCTTCGTTTTGATCAAGGGGATGTGCTCGAAGAACTCCAACGCATCGTCCACCGTCATATTGAGGACATCGGCTATGCTCTTCCCCTTGTGATGAATCTCCATCGTCTCGCGGTTGTACCGTTGCCCCTTACACACCTCGCAGGTCACATAGACATCGGGCAGGAAGTGCATTTCGATCTTGATGAGCCCGTCTCCCTGACAAGCTTCGCACCGTCCACCCTTCACATTGAAACTGTAGCGTCCTGGCTTATAGCCACGGACACGTGACTCCGGAAGATTGGAATAGAGATCGCGGATGTACCCGAACAGGCCTGTATAGGTTGCGGGATTAGACCGCGGTGTGCGGCCGATCGGTGATTGATCGATATCAATCACTTTATCAAGGGCATCGACGCCTCGCAGATCCTTGCACCCATCGATCTTCGGTTTCTTGTGGTAGAGGAGTTGCGAGAGGGAATGAAACAGCACCTCCAGCACAAGAGTGCTCTTGCCTGACCCAGACACCCCTGTAACACAGGTGAAGAGCCCCAGAGGGATCCGTGCAGTCACATTTTTCAGATTGTGCTTCTCGGCCCCGATCACCGAAAGCGTTCCTCTCGGTTTCCGCTGCCGCTGCGGTACCGAGACGGTCTGGATTCCACGCAGGTATTGGCCCGTGAGCGAATTTGGGTCGGCCATGATCTGTTGTGGTGTCCCTTGCGCGATCACATACCCGCCCTGCGACCCTGCACCAGGCCCCATGTCGAGTAGATGATCGGCTGCCTGCATCGTCTCAGCATCATGCTCGACCACGACGACCGTATTGCCGAGATCTCTCAGCCTGAGCAACGTTTGCAATAACCGGCGATTATCCCGCTGATGCAGCCCGATCGACGGCTCATCCAGGATGTACAGCACCCCGACTAATCCGGACCCAATTTGCGTGGCCAATCGGATGCGCTGCCCCTCGCCGCCAGACAACGTTGTCGCCGCCCGATCGAGCGTCAGATAGTCCAACCCCACGTTGACGAGAAACCCTAACCGTTCACGGATTTCTTTGAGAATCCGATGCGCAATGACTAACTCACGATCGGTAAACTTGAGGGACAGAAAGAAATCAGCCGCCGCACGAACGGAGAGCTTGGTCACCTCGGCAATCGATTTCTTGGCGAGCTTGATGGACAAGCTTTCCGGTCTCAATCTTGCGCCGTGGCAAGTCTCGCACGGCTCAAGTAGCGTGAAGTCCTCCTCCTCTTCGTTTCCAGGGGAAACGGCATAGCCGATTCCGTCACAGGCCGGACAAGCGCCATGCGGACTATTGAAGGAAAAGACGCGAGGCGTGACCTCCGGATAACTCACCCCGCACTTGATGCAGGCCAACCGGTCGCTATAGAGCCTTGTTCGACCATCCTCCGTCAACACACCAACTAATCCCCCGGTCAACTTCACCGAGGTTTCCACCGAATCCGCCAATCGGCGCATGAGTGCATCGCCGGGTTTCATGATCAGCCGATCGACGATGATCTCAATCGTGTGCTTCTTCTGTTTATCGAGTGTGAGATCCTCGCCAAGATCCACGATCTTTTCATCGATCCTGGCGCGCACATATCCCGCCTTGCGCATCTCCAGCAATTCTTTCCGATACTCACCCTTCCGCCCTCGGACGATCGGCGCCAGGATCTGGAATTTCATCCCTTCCGGCTGCGCGGCAATGGCATCGACCATTTGCTGGACAGTTTGCGCCGTGATTTCCTCACCACATTGAAAGCAGTAGGGCCGCCCCACACGGGCGAAAAGGAGACGGAGGTAATCATAGATCTCTGTGACCGTACCGACGGTGGAACGGGGGTTATGACTCGTGCTTTTTTGCTCGATGGAGATAGCTGGAGACAAGCCTTCGATCGAATCGACGTCCGGCTTCCCCATCTGTTCGAGAAACTGTCGGGCATAGGCGGAGAGCGATTCAACATAGCGCCGTTGGCCTTCGGCATAAATGGTATCGAAGGCAAGCGAAGACTTCCCCGACCCGCTCAAGCCGGTGATGACCACCAGCTTGTCCCGTGGAATCTCGACGTCGATGTTCTTGAGGTTATGCTCCCGCGCGCCCTTGATGATGATGGAGTTACCCATGCCGTTTTTCCTACTCGCCTCTCTCAACCCTCAGTCCCCAGCCCTCAGTACACAGCACTGACTCAGCGGCGCGGGATTATAGCACGTGATAGATCGGATTGAGGTTAGAGGCGCTTACGGGACTTGCGGCGAGTTCCGTCGAGGGCTTCACCCCAACGGACCAGAAAAGCCGTGACAAATTCATGCGCTTCTGCCGGCGGCACGGCCAGACGAGCCAGTGCCAACGCGACCGCCAGCGCGATGTGGTACCCCTCCGAACGAGACGCCACGGCACGGCGATACGCGGGATGCGCGTCATTGATGACAACAGTGGACTCGACGAGACGGCCAAGATCCGGATCTCCTTCCTGGGACTCGAACCGAATGGTGAGCCCGTAACGACCCGGTCGAGACCGTGCTTTGACACCAGGCACGACCGCGACACCAGGCAATGATTCCGGCTCCCGTTGTGCTTCGCTTTGCGTGCCGTCCCCCAGTGGCTGGATCATGCTTGGTTCCTGTGGCGTTGTCGGAGCGACACCGGCCTCTTCAGAACTCTCTATACCACCCATCAGTGAGGCAGCAAGCATCTCCTGCCCGCTCTCTGCTGCCTCCGTTCGGCCGATCGGCAACCGCTTCTGGCCTCCTGCCCGCTGTTCGACCAAGGACGCCAGCAGGGGAAACTCGTCGGCCAGGTCCACCAAGACGGTTTCCAAATCACGCTCAAGCGGCCGCATGGTCCGCCGGCTAGCCTTGTCCTCCGACTCGCGAGCATCTCCCCACTGAGCCAACTGTTGCGAAACCGCCTCTTGAATCGCTTTGCGATACCCAAGGTACAGCGCGCCTCTGGTGCCGACACGAACAAAATCACCTTTGTTCAGCGTCAGTGCCGCAGCCAATGCCGGAGCTTCGATCATCCCAGCTATTCTATCCGGTGCAGCCGGCATAATTCCCAGCCAATCCCATCCATGCTTGATGACTTTACCGAAGGTGCTGATCGCCAGACCTCGCTGATCTTCAGGAAACGGAGACCCGCTTCGCACCAGATAGCCGATGGCGACCGGTTTCCGTTTTCGCGCAAGGCAGACCGCAAGCTTCGAGACGTCCACGCCACAGGCTGACTGACGCTCCAACACCCGCCCGTTGACCTCAAATCGAAAGCCCTTTGGGTAATAGGCGGCAAGCACCTCATCAAACTCCGGCTGGAGCAACGGTTGATACTGTCTGCGCAACACCCCCTCAATAAATCCTTCGTCTAGCAGAGGCGAGAGCGCATTCTGCAGCTTCAATTGCACGGCGGTGCCATGATCAACCACCAACCCAAGCGGAGGAATCCATTTCCACGGCGCCTTGTGCCGCCCGGCGAGGTGCCAGCGGCTTGCCACATGTTCCTTACCCCGCCTCGTTTCCGTGACGACATCTTCACAAACGAGCAGACCAAGTTTGATTCCGACTCCGGCGAACCCGATGCCCTGGCCTCGCGTCTTCGTGCTGGCAGCCAGATCGTGATACCGCACCAGATCCCGCCGTCTCATACCCGACCCGTCATCGACGATAGTGAGCGTCAATGCCACGGGATCCGCCAGAAGCCTCAGACCAGTCGCGCCGGAATCGAGCGAATTCGCCACCACTTCGGTTAAAATCGTTTCTTCCAGCGCGCCAGGATAGGCATCGCGCAGGTCTTCAAGCAGATGCTGCAAATCAACGCGCGTTTCGCCCATAACGTCCCCTGCCGACAGCGAACGGCGACAGTCCTTTCATGCCCCGCCGATCATCACCAGCTTGTCCCGTGGAATCTCTAGGTCGATGTTCTTCAGATTGTGTTCCCGCGCGCCCTTGATGATGATGGAGTTACCCATGCCGTTTTTCCTACTCGCCTCTCTCAACCCTCAGTCCCCAGCCCTCAGTACACAGCACTGACTCAGCGGCGCGGGATTATAGCACCTCTGTTTGGTTCGGTGCCGCTCCGCTTGACTCGACTGGCACGACCCACTTCAGTTTTGTGGATTTTCACCGATACATGAAGGCCGGTCCAATCTCCCCCACGCACCAGTACCCTCTGGACACCATGCTTGACGCGTTAGGTCTCTTCAAACGGAATATCAATCAGCTGTTTGGAATCTGCGTCGATATCATGAATACCGGACGCTCGCTCCAGTTGCTGTCGTCATCCATGCAGATTCTTGCCATTAATGGCGTCGCCCAAGCCGCGAAAGTCGGAGGCGGCAAAGGCCGCCCCATCTTGGCGCTTGTTGAGATTCTCAATCACACGCCTAGGGAGATTAAGCCCGAGGTGGAAGCCATCGAACAGGTCTGCGCTGAACTCGCTCGGCTCACCGCCCACAGCTCGAATATCGTGTGGCGATACTACCAGCTGATCGCCGGTGTGCTGGCGGCAATGCCTCAGGACCGCCAGTCGTCTTGTCTTGCGGACAGGCACCTGTCTTCTCATCTGCGCTTCACAACCCCAGAAGACATCACCCGGTTGATGATGGATCCATCGTTCCAGTTGGGTGAGCCGCTGGAACGGGACAACCGAAGTTCCATCGCGGCGATCTGCCAGGCCAACCTGACCGAACTGCATGCACGACTGAGCGAAGCCTTACGCTGTCTCAATGAAACACGCCGTGCGTTGCACGGCCTGAAGATGATCGGCCTCACCGCCCGCTATCTGGCCTTCTGCATCGCCTCCGAAGCTGCTGCACTGGGAGAGGCCGGCATGAACTTCACGACACTCGCGGCAGAGATCGGTCATGTGGTGGACGAACTGGACGCCAGAATGCGTGCCATGAAGAGCTCGATCGACAGTGGGCAGAGTTTGGTGGAATTGCTGCTGAAAGGGAATAGTGATGCAAAGTAAAACGCTCTTCAATGAACACGGTCATCAATGGATCGTGATCGGTCGCGACCCTCATAAGGACGCTCACGTCATCGATACGAATGAGTACGTCATCATCAGTCGCGGGCAAGCCATGTTACTGGATCCCGGTGGCATCCAAATATTTCCCCAAGTCCTCGCCGAACTGGCCAAATATGTGCGCGTCCAGGATATCCGCGTCATCTTCGCCAGCCATCAAGACCCGGATATTTCGTCGTCGCTTGCCATGTGGCTCGATCTCAACCCGGGCATCAAGACCTACTGTTCGTGGCTCTGGACCGGCTTTATCAGTCATTTCAGCACCGGCACCGCCATTGAACTCAACGCGATTCCCGACGAGGGTATGCGCATCAAAATCGGTGATCTTGGTGTGGAAGTCGAAGCCGTCCCCGCCCATTACTGCCACTCCTCAGGAAACTTTTCGCTCTACGACCCTCTCGCCGGCATCTTATTTTCCGGCGACATCGGATCCGCCTTGGTCCCCAGTCATGAAGCCGGCTTAATCGTGACGGACTTCGATCAACATATCCAATATATGAGAGGATTCCATCTCAGATGGATGCCTTCGACCACCGCCTTACGGAGCTGGACTCAGCGGATTCGCACACTGAAGCCCAGGATGATTTGCCCACAACACGGCTCTGTCTTTCAGGGCGAGATGGTCACCAGATTGCTCGACTGGCTCGATAGTCTTGAAGTGGGCCAGTGGACAGGCTCAACCCCGACGCACGATATTCCGAAGGCAGCGTAAAACCTGCTCAGCTCACACAACTTCTCCCGGCACCCCAGGGACAGTCAGGAACCAACACGTTTGACGCAGCACAATGAGTGTTCGGGTCCCCCCTGCTGCCATCTCACCTTGACAAAGCTTAAAACCGGGTGCTACCACCGTCATATGGTGGGAACCGAGCGTCATTCTATGACTCAAGATCCGCAAACTCCGGCGAAGGTGGTGTCAACCTGGTCGGGCCAGGCCCGAGAGGACGCCGTCCAAAAGATGTTCACGTCCATTGCCGGAGCCTACGACCTGAATAACACGCTCTTGAGCTTCGGGCTCCATTACTATTGGAAGAAGATTACCGCCTCCTTCATTACTCCGGTCGGTCGAGGAACCGCCCTCGATGTCGGATCAGGCACGGCTGACCTCGCACTCCTGATTGAGTCCCGCATGGGGCCGAAGGGTCGCGTGATCGCCTCAGACCTGAACCATGCCATGCTCGCTGAAGGCCTCAAGAAGATCAGCGACAAAGGCCTCGGCGACAAAATCACCTGCCTGCAGGCTAGCGCGGAACATCTCGGATTCGGTGACAATACCTTCGATGCGGTCACCACGGGGTTCTGCATGCGAAACGTCGGGGATCTGCCACAAGCCGTTCGGGAAATTCGCCGGGTGATGAAGCCCGGCGGCCGTTTTGTGTGCCTGGAGTTCTCCCGTCCGATCTTCGGCTGGTTGAGAGCCCTGTACGATTGGTATTCTTTCAAGCTCTTGCCTTTCATCGGCACGATCGTCGCCCGCGACCGTACCGGCGTCTACGAATACCTTCCTGCCTCGATCAGGACGTTTCCCGATCAAGAACGGTTGTGCCAGATCCTCCGTGATGCAGGATTTCGTCAGGTGTCGTACAAGAACCTCAGCGGCGGTATCGTCGCCATTCATATCGCCACCAAGTGAAGAGCAGATGGCGTATGGCCGATGGTACCAACCGGAAACGATCAATCTTTTTCCTGCTATACGCCACTAGCCATTAGCTATCGGCTCCACTATGAACTCTGTTTTATATATCTTCCTTCCCTGCAAGAAGGTCTATCCGATCGGAATCACCTACTTGGCGGACTTCATTCATCGACGGAAGCCGGAAGTTCGCCAGCGCATCCTCGATCTGTCGCTGTTTCCGGTCAACCAGCGCAGCCAGGCCATTCGTGACGCCGCGACGGAGTTCAAACCGGACCTGGTCTGCTTTTCATGGCGTGATATCCAAATTTTCTCGCCGCATGAAGGCGACTCCTCGCTGGAACATGCGTTCAACTTCTATTTCGCCAGTAACCCGCTCAAGCGAGTCGTCGCGTCGTTCGCGGGCATCAAACAGCTCTACCGCTACTACAGCCATATCTATAAGATTTTGTCGTATCCAACACTGATTCGCAGCGAATTCCCCAAGGCTCAGATCATGATCGGAGGCGGAGCATTCACCGCGTTTGCCGATCAACTCATCGAAAAACTTCCAGAAGGCACGATCGGTATCCTGGGTGAAGGAGAAGATGCCATCCTCAAACTCCTCGAAGGACGTTCGATCGATGACGAACGCTATATCGTCAAAGAAGGCGGACGGATCCGAAAAGGCTCCCATGGTTCGCCGGCGCTGCTCGACGCCCCGGCCGTTGACCTCCCCTATGTGACCTCCATTTTCCCTCAGTGGCAGGAGTACCGGGGCGAGTCGATTGGGGTCCAGTCGAAACGAGGCTGTCCCTATGATTGCGCCTTCTGCTTGTATCCCTACATTGAGGGCAAGCGCGTGCGGTACCGGCCACCGGACATGGTCGTGAAAGATATCTCCCAGCATTATCATCAGTGGGGGGGCCGCCGCTTTTGGTTTACCGACGCCCAATTCATTACGGGGAAGGAAGCCTATCCGCAGTGTACGGAGATCATGGAGCGCATCATCAGCGAGAAGCTGGAGATCGAGTGGTCCGGCTATATCCGCACCTCCTTGATCACGCCGGACTTCGCCAAGCTGATGGTTCGTTCTGGCGTCGGCGACTTGGAAGTTGCCATCACCTCCGGCTCGCAGGAAGTACTCAACAATCTCCACATGGGGTTCAAGCTGGAGCGACTCTATGACGGGTGTCGCTACCTGGCGGAGGCAGGCTTCAAGGGTAAGGTGATCCTCAACTATTCATTGAATAGCCCCAAAGAAACGGAGGAAACCCTTCTTCAAAGCGTCGAGTCGTACAAAGTGGTGGCATCGATCCTCGGCGAAGAACGAGTCTTCCCCTTGATGTTTTTCTTGGGCATCCAGCCCAATACCGATCTTGAGCAGCGACTGTTGGAAGAGGGCTATCTGTCAGCCGGCTACAACCCCTTGATGTTGACACCGACCAGCATCCGAAAGCTCCTCTATAACCCCGCGCCATTGAATTCATTTATCGCCAAAGCATGCCTTCGTGCCTGGGAACGAAAGCAAGGGAGCCGTGATCCACGCAAATGGACAGGCTCTCTGTCGCAGACGACCGACCAGTCACATGCGTATGCCGATAAAAACTTGAGCAAAGGAATTGAAGGGAACTCCGGACGAGATGCCCTCCTCTCTCTGGAAGAGATCCTTCGTTCCCGCCGACCGGTTTCATCCCCCTCCCAGACAACTGATCCGCGAGCAAGTTCCGTCGGTTAGCTTGGCCATTGGCCGCAAGCCAGGCTGGCCGCCTCGCTTGCCGATGACGGATGACGAGTGGCTCTTGACTGTTCCGCGTCTTGCAATCCAGTTTAAGCCGATGCTATCATCCCGCTTCTCTAGAGGCTGGGATAGGGCTTCAAGCATCTGTTTTTTCAGACCATTACGTCCCTAGAACCTCTGTACAACTTGCGCCTTAAGGAGGCGCCTCAATGTATAAGACGATCTATATTCCGGTCGATAACTCCGACCATTCAAATACAGCCGTTGATGTCGGTGTCAATCTGGCAAAAACCTTCGGCTCAAAAATTGTGGGAAGCCATGTCTATGCTGCAAAGATGCACGACAAACGCTTCAAACAAATGGAAGCCGGTTTGCCGGAAGAGTATCACGATGAAACGGAGCTTGATCGCCAACGTCAAATCCATGATTCGCTGATCACGCGCGGCCTCCAAATCATCACCGATTCCTATCTCGACTACGTCGACAAGAAGTGTAACGAAGCCAATCTCCCGATTGAGCGGCGGTCGCTTGAGGGACGGAACTGGAAGGTCTTGTCGGAAGATATCAATACCAACGGTTACGACCTCGTCATCATGGGCGCCTTGGGTGTCGGAGCCGTCAAGGATAGCGTCATCGGGAGTAACACCGAACGCGTCGTTCGCCGTGTCCGTAACTCCGATATGCTGATCATCAAGAACACTCAGCCGATCACGGGCGGCAAGATTGTCGTGGCGGTTGACGGGAGTCCCTATTCGTTCGGCGGATTGATGACCGGTCTTGCGATCGGAAAGGCGCTCAACATCCCGGTTGAGGCAATTTCGGCTTTCGATCCCTACTTCCACTATGCCGCTTTCCACAGCATTTCCGGTGTGCTCAACGAAGAAGCCGGTAAGGTCTTCCGATTCAAGGAGCAAGAAAAGCTACACGAGGAGATTATCGACAGCGGCTTAGCAAAGATCTACCAATCACATCTGGATATCTCTCGTGAAATTGCACAGGCCGAACAGACCGATCTCAAGACCACGCTTCTCGACGGTAAGGCGTTTGAAAAAATTATCCAGTACGTCCGCAAGGACGTCCCGGCCCTGCTGATCGTCGGGCGCATTGGTGTCCACAGCGACGAAGATATGGACGTCGGCAGCAACACCGAAAACCTTTTGCGGAGTGCACCCTGTAACGTGCTCATCTCCAACCGTAAATATGTTCCCCCGATCGATACGCAGGCCGAATACACCATCGCCTGGACGGAAGAAGCGTTGCGGCGGATGGAAAAGATTCCTATCTTTGCGCGTGGCGTGGCAAAAACAGCCATTCATCGGTATGCCATTGAAAAAGGACACACGATTATCAGCAACACGGTGGTCGATGCCGCGGTGGGACACATTCTTCCGAAAGGGGCCATGGACGCCATGCGGGCGCTTGGCGGAAGCTTGGACGCGGCAGGGGTTGATCGCGATAGGATGCAGGCCGACGAAGCCGTGACTCAAGATCTCATGGGACCGACCTTAAGTGGAATCATGACGCAGATCGTGGAAGAGAAGCCCAAGGAAATCAGCGCATCGACGCAGGCCTACCTTGACCGTATGGCACAGACCTATTTCGTCTGTGACGGGTGCGGGTACATCGGGAAAGGTGATACGCCCGTTAAGTGCCCCGTGTGCAGTGCCGATGGAACCAAATTCAAGCAGGTTGATAAGAAGATTTTTGAAGTGGCTGCGACTGCTGAAGGTGAGTTGGAAACCGATGTGGCCTACGATGATGTGCCGATGCAATGGACCAAGGATGCGAAAGAAGCCATCCGTGCTGTTCCGGCCGGCTTCCAGCGGAGACGGGCTAAGGCAAGAATTGAAAAGACGGCGCGGAAATTGGGGATGACGACCATCACCCTCGAATACGCGGCTCCGATGATCAAAGAAGCGGCATCCGAAGACTATACACCGATCTTCTCCAATAAAGGCACCGGTACTGCCCCGGTAGCGGAAGGGGTGCTGACCGCAGCCAATGGGAATGGAACAAACGGTCATGCTGAAAGCCCGTCACCCTATACCTGGACGGGCGACGCACAGGCCAGATTAGATCGAGCTCCGGAAGGCTTCATGCGCGATTGTACCAAGGCCCTGATTCTCAAACATGCCGAGAAAATCGGTGCGACCGTGATCACGCTTGAGGTCGCGAACGAAGGCATCGAACAAGCAAAGGGCTATATGGCGGAAGCAATGAAGACCGGCAACCTCAAAGACATGATCGCCGACCTGACCGGCAAGGGAAGTGCCTAGTGCTGGGTGCTGAGTCCTGAGTGTAGCGGACGTCGGCCAAGCCCCTTTCCGTTACTCAGTCCTCAGTCCTCAGTCCTCATCACTAACACGCATGGGCAAATCTCTTCCTATCTTCAACGGTCTTTCAGGCACCCTGGGCCACTTGGAGCAACAAGTTTCAACGTTCTTCACCCCCGCTCCAAAGGGGGACGGACCGTTCGACGGCCGGACGGTTGACGACTTCAAGCCCTATCTCGTTGCACTCAACCTCACTAAGCGCTGTAACCTCAAATGTGATCACTGTTATCTTGATGCCACGACAAAAGCCGCTGGTGGTGACGACGAACTCACCACAGAAGAATGCTACCGGTTGATCGATCAGATTGCCCAGGTCAACAAGGGCTGTCTCTTGGTCATTACCGGCGGAGAGCCGCTGGTCCGACCCGACATTCTCGACATCGCCCGTCATGCCGTGAAGCTCGGCTTCATGGTGGTGTTTGGAACGAACGGCATGCTGATCGATGATCAGATGGCCAAGACGCTTGTTGAGATCGGCGTCATGGGTGTCGGAATCAGCATCGACTCATTGGATGCCGCCAAGCATAATTCTTTTCGCGGTGTCCCCGGCGCCTGGGAAGGCGCGGTTGCGGGTATCGAAGCAAGTAAACGGAACGGCCTGCAGTTTCAAGTGCATTTCAGCGCACAGCCGATGAATTACAAAGAACTGCCGGCAGTCATCACCTGGGCGCACCAACTTGGAGCCCGCGTGCTCAACGTTTTCTTCATGGTCTGTACCGGCCGAGGCGAGGAACTCACCGATATCACCCCCGCCCAGTATGAAGAAGTGCTTGGCTATCTGATTGACTGCCAGGACAACTACAAAGGTATGCTGGTCCGTGCCCGTTGTGCTCCGCACTTTAAACGGCTAGCCTACGAGAAAGATCCAAACTCTCCGATTACGAAGGCTACCGGGTACATGGGAGGCGGGTGTCTGGCCGGAACGAATTATGCCCGAGTCACCCCGAACGGCGAGCTCACCCCTTGTCCCTACATGCCGCTGTCGGCGGGGAACTTGCGCCAACACAGTTTCGTCGATCTGTGGGAACGTTCGGACATCTTCAATTCGTTCCGCTATCCTCAACTGAAGGGGAAATGCGGCGACTGTGAATACAGCGATATCTGCGGAGGCTGCCGTGCACGCCCCTACGTCGACCATGGCGACTGGCTCGATGAGGATCAGTGGTGCTTATATGAACCGAAGGGTGGTGAAAAGATCAAGGTGGCGTTCAACGTCGCAGAAGAGACCGACGTGGCGTGGGACGAAGCCTCTGCACTCAGACTGAGCCGTATTCCTTATTTTCTCCGCGCCATGGTGAAGAAGGGTGTGGAGAAACATGCGCGTGAGAATCATGTGCCGACGATTACCGTCGAACTGATGGAAGAACTGCGAAAAAAGCGGTTCGGCAACGACGCGCCGGTCTTTAATTTTGACGTAAAGGGTAAGGGGTAAGACGTCAGGGGTGAAACTCTGGGGACCGTCCTTAAAACCCATCACCCCTTACGCCTTACTTCTTGCTGGTTCCCACGATGGACACTCTCGAAAGCATTGCGACCGATCTCAATATTCTGATTCCGATCATCAATCATTGGTTTCATTTGCTCTCCGCAGTCATTTGGATCGGCGGTCTCGCATTCCTGGTCATGGCGGTCACCCCAGGACTGGAGAAGGCCGTACCCAAGGATCAAATTAAGCCCATCACGGATATTTTTTATCGGCACTATAAAAAAGTCGCCGGCATTCTCTTAGTCGTCCTCCTGTTCACCGGCGGGGTGAATCTCCACTACGTCAATCAGGTCATTACCTCACAAACAGGAAACGGGGTCCAGCACCACTCCAAGTATCTGATGGTCTTCATGATCAAGCTGTTGCTCGTGCTTGGCCTCCTGACGCTGTTTCTCTACACCGTCATTTTCAAGTCTGATGATGAGGCTGAGGAGGGAGAGTCCTATGAGGCCATCCCCTTTCAGCGAGCGGCCCTCTGGATGGGATTCTTTATCATTCTGTGCGCTGCCGCCATGAAACATCTCCATCAGTAGCCCCTCCTGCAGCAGTTCTCAGTAACTCGTACCTACTTCTCCTGTCTCACTTGAGACGATCGTTGTATCGCCTGATACAGTCTCACCCATCATCTCTCCTCCGCGATCTACCCATTCAACGGATAATCCATCACTTATGACGTTGCCTCGTCTAAAGCGTGCTGGAATGAACGTTGCTCTGTATACCGGTAACGACCCGCAGCAGCTTCAAGAAGACTTTGACCCTCTTAGCAGAAATGGAGGACGGTATGGAGATGATAGTCACTCACTTGCTCAGGAGACCTCCCTTTTCCTCACCAACTGAGGCCTCCTTTGGATCTTGCCCGTCCAGAGCCACACTGTCCCCTTCTACCGATGCTGCCGGTGCTGGGCCTTCTCTTGGAGGAGGCCCAGCCCGGCCGACTGATGCAGTTTCGACGGAAGAGGCCTCGCCAGTTCAAGTATCACATCGGTATTTTGCTTCTGAGTCGGATCGCCTCCTGGTTTCGTCTACACCCGGTTACGGACTGGCCCAGGCGACGAATGTCCAACGTGAACGGAGAGCAGGATATTCCGTCTTAGTGGTGGAAGATGATCCCGATATCTCAATGAGCCTGCAAGACTTGCTCGAATTTGAAGGATTTCACGTGACCTGCGTTCCAACTTGTCAGCAAGCCCACTCATCAATCGAGCAGCATGCCTACGATGCGGTCCTCCTCGATCTTGGACTCCCTGACGGAGACGGTCTCTCCGTCTTGGAGAAAGTCCAAGTGTCCCATCCTTCTCTGTCTGTCATTATCTTAACGGCTTCAAATCGAGACCTGGGGCCTGTGCCTGCTTATGCACGCTTGACGAAGCCATGGGACCGAAAAGAGTTGTGCGCACTTCTCCACCGGGCCACCGGCCAAACTCCATCGCCGATCATGATCTGAGTGACAACAGGCTACTGTGCAGAGAGGAAGAGGTGTCTGATCACTTGGATCGATTGAGACCCAGAGCCCGCTTGAAAACAGTGGCGAAGCCGAAATAGCCAAATGAATCTTTGAGGTTCGAATAGAGCCGCTTGACGGTCCCCATCTCAGGATTGGTGACGTACTCCATCGTCAGTGCAATCCGCTCTTCGCCTTCGCCAAGAGGCGTCACGGCGTGCCAGAGCTTATCGCCGTTGAAAATCACCATATCCCCAGGTTCGGTGATCAGCTCAAGATGACGAGGCTGCTGAGTCGGATGATCCTTGAAGAGCTCACAGACGAGCTTGCATTGGGTTGACCGATCCACCAGGCCCATAAGAATGGTATAGCGCGCGCCATTATAATAAGACGTATCATAATGGAAACCGATATGGTCACCTGGCTCGGTATAGTAATAGAGGGCACAGGAGTGCGGGTCGTTGTCCGGGCAGAACATCAGCTTCGCTTGCACGAGACGATCTAAGAATCCTCTAAACGAGTCGGCACGATATAATTCAAGAAAGCGCGGAGCCTTTTCCTGCACCGTATAGTAGCTGACACTCCCGCCCTTCTTATGGCCGGGGATGTAATTACGATTCAGCTCCGATTTAACGGCCTGAGCTTGGGGAACAAAAACCTCTTCGACGAAGGGACGGGGCAGAAATTGCTTGATGACCAAAAACTCGTTTTGCTCCCAATACTCCTGGTGGAGACGGTCGAAATCCAACCGCGCCACTGCGTGATCAATCGCTTCGACCAGGCTGCCCGTTTCTACCGCCATGTTTCACCTCGATCCCTGAGCCAAATGATGCGCTCTGATCCATCATACAGCGTTCGCCGTTGATAGGCTGAACTGTTCCGCTGCTCCTCAGGAGAATGTCTCCATCAGAAGTGACGGTGGCCGGCTACGGGCCATTCAACACCGGGGCCTTCATCACTTCGGCATCCGGAGGTGTTTTAAAATCAAACACCTCATTCCCCAATCCAAGATTGGGCTTCAAGTTGGAAAACTCGAAGGTGGCGATATTTCCGCTGATTTCATAGAGAGATACGCTTCGAATATAATACGTTTTGGGAAACACCTCGACGACGATCTTTTGGAGATTCTGCGTCGATTCATGTTCCTTCGCCTTGGGAATCAAGGTCAGAAGCGGCAAGCCGGCAGCCCCTCGCTCCCGCCCCTTGGTCGGCTGAATCTCAAACGACTCATCCAATTTGGCCGCGCCTTGCAACAGTTCCAGCGGTGCTTTGGAGGCAGCCATATGCGTGAGTTTTCCGACCAGCACCTGCTTGTGTTCAGGCACATACACCTTCACATCATCCTGATTCACATAGATCTGCTCGGTTGCAGGATCAAGATAATCCCATCGTAATCGACCGGGCTTTTTGATGTAGACCCTGCCGGACGATGTCACCGGTCGTTCAAATCCTTCGATCTTCGTCTTTTGTAAAAAGTCGGCTTGGAGATCGGTCGTCTTTTCGTATCGCATCTGCAATTGTTTGACGACGTCGCGAACCTCTTGGGCGGTTTTGTCCTCTGTCGATCCATCAGCTGCCCACACCGGAAGAACGAAGATCACCGAGATCGTTGCTGTTACCCACCAACATTTCATGCTTCCGCCGCACCGACGGGGCCGCGTCGCCCAAGCACTTCCCGTCGCCCATCACGCCCTGCCGCCCCCACAATTCCCTCCGATTCCATTTGCTCGATCATGCGTGCGGCCCGAGGATAGCCGACCCGTAGCCGTCGTTGGATCAATGATGCCGACGCCTGACCACTCGACAGGACAAGTTCTTTCGCTTGCTCATACACTTCGTCTTTGGACTCCTCTTCTGCAGCCTCATCTAGTTTCAGAGACTGTAGCTCAGGATTATAGACCGGCATCGCCTGTTTTTTCACAAACTCAACCACCGAACGAACATCATCATCCGAGACAAACGAGCCGTGCAGGCGGGCAAGCCGACCGGTTCCAGAGGCCAGATAGAGCATGTCACCGCGCCCGAGAAGCGCCTCAGCCCCATTGGCATCCAAAATGGTGCGAGAATCGGTCTTGGAAGAGACTTGAAATGCGATCCGGGCCGGGAAGTTCGCCTTGATCAGTCCCGTCAGCACATCAACGGATGGCCGCTGTGTCGCCAGAACGAGATGAATGCCGGAGGCACGTGCCATCTGGGCGAGACGGGCGATCTTATCTTCCACGTCCTTGGGAGCGACCATCATCAGATCTGCCAACTCGTCGATCATGACCACAATAAAAGGGAGGGGTTCCGGTGGTGTCGACTTCGGCTGCATACACCCCCGCTCGCCTTCTGGAATCGACGTCTCCCCGGCTGACAGACGTGCGTCTTCGGAGAGAAATGCCGCCGGACGTTCTGCCGGTTCTCCAAGAGACGGATCCTGCTCCGCGAACGTCTCATGCAGATCGGCGACCTTCCGATTATAGGCGTCAATATTTCGCACCCCGGCTTCCGCCAAAAGTTTATACCGCCGTTCCATCTCGGCCACTACCCACCCCAATCCCCTCGCTGCGGATTTTGGGTCCGTAATGACCGGTCTCAAGAGATGGGGAATGCCATCGTATGACTGAAACTCGAGCATCTTCGGGTCGATCAGCAGCAGTTTCACTTCACTGGGCTTGGCGGAAAAGAGAATACTGAGCAACATCGTATTCAAGCTGACGCTCTTGCCGGCCCCTGTCGCCCCAGCCACCAAGAGATGTGGCATCGTCTTGAGGTCCGCCGTAACCGGTGCACCGAAGATGTCCTTCCCCAAGGCCATCGTCAATCGGGATCGGGCTCGACGAAACGCGTCGCTCATGATGACTTCGCGCAACGAGACGGTTTCTCGCGAACGATTCGGCACTTCGATCCCCACCACCGATTTGCCGGGTAATGGCGCAACAATTCGCAGGCTGATCGCTTTCAACGCCAATGCGAGGTCATCGGCCAAATTCACGATACGGGCTACTTTCGTTCCAGGCGCCGGCTCAAACTCATACATCGTCACAACCGGGCCCGGCCTCACCTCCGTCACGGTGCCATCGACCCCAAAGCTTCTCAATGCACGAGACAAGACCTCGGATTGTGCCTTCAACTCCTCATCCGACATTCGATCCAGTGGTCCCGAGGGATCGCTTAACATCTCCGGATCCGGAAGGCGGTAGTCTTCAGATTCTCGTGCCGGAACCACCACTTCCAAGTCGGTGTCCTCGACGTCCCTGGACGAATGCACGACACGAAAAGGCTGAATGATCGGAGCGGGCAACCCAGAAATCACCTCTGGCTCCTGGCCCCTTCCTGCAACTGATTCGTCTTCATCACTGAGAGTTGCGGATCTTGCAGACTTGCCTCGGACCCGGCGGTTGCTGACCGTCTTTTCAACCTCCATGGAACGTTCAGGTATCAGGGCGACCGCCCCTTCACGAACTGTGGCCCATGATTGCGGAATGCGACGCACCGCCTCTCCCAAGGAGAGGGGCGCCGACAAGAGGAGCGACACCAGAAATCCTGCGATAATCACAATGTGCGCGCCGGTCCCGGCAAAGACAGTCCGGAGCCCTTCGGCAATCGTCCCGCCAACGACACCCCCCGCGATCCCTTGGGCGATGATTCCACTCGTCATAGTTGGAATGCCGTTCGCTTCAAGATGCAAAAATGCGCTAAAAAATACCACGGAAGCCAATGAACTTCCGGCAGTGCGCAGTTCAAGACTCATCGGTACCTGGGAGAAGCAGCGGATACCCCATCGCCCCAGTAGCAGCGGGCAGAGATAGGCCGCGCCACCGATCGCATAAAAGAACCCCCCGGCCAATAGAGCCCCAAAAGATCCGATGAGGTTTCGTGGTGGGTGCGCGACAAGATCTCCACTGGCCACTACCGTCGCCTCTCCCGGTACAAAAGACAGGAGGCTCAGGAGCATGAGTAAGCTCAGGGCGATCAGGATCACACCGAAGACTTCCCGCTGGATATGAGAATTGGAGGAAGCGGCCCGGCGGGCTTCGCCTCGCTTACCCGAGGTGGTCGCACCCATAAGAAATGAATGCTAGCACAGGGGGGAGGTCATTTCAAACGAACACGCATCTGGGCCACCATTTGGAGCAAAATCTGTAGGGACGGCTCAGGCAGATCCGGACTTTCGACCTGCGCATCTCAATGCGCTCGTCTGTGGTTTACCAAGGGGAGACACGCTCAACGAACGAGCAGGACGCTTCGTGAACTATGACAGCGCGCGCAATTCATAGTCGGCGCCACGTCGATGCAAGCCGATCAACGCATGACGACTGAGGTCATCCACGAGCGAGAAGACCTGATTCCAGCTCAGCTCTGGACAGCAGGCCAGAAGCTCTTCAAGCGGAATACGTTGCCGCTCGTGCACGATGGTCAGTAGTTTTATCGCCGGTGATTGAGTCATTGCGCGCCTCCTTTAGAGATCAACAGGTCTCGTTGTCTGGAACCGTGGTCCGATTGTTGGGCTCCATCGCACAGCGATGACGCGAACCACGCTAAGGATCACCAGAATTCCCAAGAGAGCCGTCAGTGGTTGCCAGTCTCCTCCTTTGAACCATTGGGAGATCACTTCGGTCAGCATGACGACGAGAATCGTATCCACAATGAAGGTCACCTTGACACGCCCCTCCCGGAAATAGGTGACGGTGGTTTTGAACACCTCGACGAGTGCCAATAGCATCAGTGTATCGACGATGACTTGGCGCAGAACAACTTCAACGGACAGATCGATGAGCAGCCGAATCTCCCACAGGGTCTTCAACGCACCGCCGGTCAAGGCGATGAGGAGTATCAATAGCACCAAACTGAGTACACCTTTCATCCCTCTGCTCCATACCTCCTCAAGGTCAACGTGAGGCAGCCGACGGACGAAGGCGGCACTGTCAAAAAGCGGAATGGTGTGGAATGCTGACATAGATACCTTTCAGACTGATCTCTTCTTCAACCATAGGCTATCGAATGCTCGTTCCAGCATGATCACGAACACGTAAAACTTCTGTTAACTGGATGGCCCCTCTGTGGTAGGCTCGTGCCTCACTCAGTGGAGGGAGCGCGATGAACTGTATTTTGGTTCGCCACGGAATCGCCGTGGAGTCTGATGAATGGGAAGGGACGGAGAAGAACCGCCCTCTCACGGAGAAGGGGAAGCGACGTGTCCGACAGGCTGCGGAAGGATTGGCGACACTAGACTATCGGCCGACCCACCTCTTCACGAGCCCCTTCGTACGGGCCTATGACACTGCGAGACAGCTTCAAGCAGTCATCTGTCCGAAGCTGACGGTCGAGATCCGGAGCGAACTGGTCGCCGGAACGAAACCGGAACGACTTGTGGCGTTTCTCCACACGCTCCCGTCCGATGCGGTGGCGATCTGTGTGGGACATGAACCGCAGCTTGGCGAGGCTGCAAGTCTGTTGCTCTGCGGGAAAGCCCTTCACAACTTCCCACTCAAGAAAGCCGGGGCGGTGTGTATTGAGTCGAAGGGACTCATGGATCGCAGCCAGGGGCTGTTGCGCTGGTGGCTGCAACCCCTGCAACTACGGGCCTTGAGGAAACGGAAGCCAGGCCAAGAGACGTGAGGATTCGTGAGACGGGGCCGGGTGGGCCTTGAGAGCAAGCCCGTACCAGGTCACTGACCGATACGGGCGGCTAAAGCGCGCTCCTGTTCACCCCCATGCCCTCTTTCCTCGTTTCAGCAGCGTTTTGAAGAACGACGCGATTTCCCGTCGAACCATATCCCGCCGGTATCGTTGCCGTTCGGCCATGCCACCGGCAAGAAATCCGGCTCGGACACTCGTGGAGTACTTCACAAACTGTCGGAGATAGCGTTCCGCCTGAATGGCGTCCTGATGCTGGCCCAATAGATCTTGAACGGCCCGAGCTGCCTTCATGAAGCGGATTGCGGGCTTACCCACCGAGCTCCGGGCGAGCTCTGCCGCATAACGTGCGCGTTTGGTTTTGATCCGAATTTTGTGCAATGCGACATCCGATGGTGAAGGCCGAAGCCGCCGGACTGCTTTGCGCAATTTTCTGAACTCGCCCTCAGCCAACCGGCGTATGCCTATGGGAGATTCGACAACCGAGGGAGCTTGTGCCGCTTGTTGCAGTCGACGGATGAGTTCGAGGTAACGGGCGCTTGTGAGTTCGCTGAGCACCACCTGCTGAACCGCTACTCGTTGCGTGCGCAGGTGGGCTAGAAATTGAGCCAACAGCGGGCGATCTCGTTGAGACAATCGGCCCGATTCGTCCATGAAATAGGCGATCTGCACATCGAGGTCGCGAGCGGGCCCCAGGAGCTTACTGAGCCATGTGAGCTCCTGTTGCAGAGACATGCCCCAGGCTGGGAGGAGGATCGGTCGCGCGGTACGGAGCACCGCCCGCAGACGCCTCGTAGCCACCCGCATTTGATGAAGGCTTTCGATCTCGGTGCCGAGCCTCGTTCCAGGATCATGAGCCAGGAGCCACCAGACATGCTGGGCGAGGGAATGCTTCAGATGCTTGATCGCCGGAGCCTCCGGCTCGGGCTGTGCTGGTGGGGAGGGGGGTGACAACGAGAGGACTCGGTAGAATTTGGGCCGGCCATCGTGATCGGAGGCACCTGCGTCACACATCTGCCGTTCGAGGGAACGAAGGGAAGCCTCATCACCCTGCCGCTGTTCAATTTCCAGCTCACGAAAGTGCCCGATGATTGTGCCGTGTTGTACGGCTGTCACGTGGTCAATCGCGATCTCGGCGACGGGCATTCGGCCCCGACAGACCAGGACGCCGCTTCGCCACACACGCAGGGTGACGACCGGGACCAGTTTCCGATGTGCAAGGTGGATGATGAGTAGATCGCGGAGTGCGGCCGGCGGATCGTTCTGTGCTCCGGCTACTTCTACTTCCTGCCGATCCTCCCCCAGCGGAATCTTGAGCTGCCAGGACTGCTTCCCCCGTTCGACTCGATAGCGAAGGGTGATCCCTGCACGGGCCAAGTCATGAGCGACCGTGTCGTAATAGGTCGACGTCAGCAGCCGTCGAGGAAGCGGTGTGCCTGGTAGTTGAGGGAGACGGAAATCAGCTCCGATGGTCAGCTTTATTTCCCGCTCCGGATGTGACGAGATCGAAAGAGCGTTGACAGGCAACTTCCGATGTGTGTGAGAGCGAACCATTCGCACACCGCTTAGAGCAAAGATGACGTATCTCCAGTTGATTGTGGACGTGTGCAGGAGAGAATGCAACTCACAGCGGCCGTTGAGGAATCGCACGGACGGTCGCCGATGCGGATCGGCGACACGACAAAAGGAAGCGATGTGTCCTATCGAGGAAGGCAGCGCGCCAAGACAGGGAGGCCGGTTAGAAATCGTCGATGGAGACGGGACGGAGAAAGTCTCGCACGGACACCAGCCCAATGAGTGCCCCTCCTTTGGTCACACCAAGATGGAGGGTTCGATGCTTGTCCATCAAATCAGCCGCTTCCGTTAATGGCTGCCGCTCCTCGATGCCAGGAACCGGACTACTCATGATGTCCTCCACCGGCACGAAGTAGGGCGTCTTTTCTGCACCCACGAATTTCTTGACGACGTCCGACTCCGTGACCAGTCCGATGATCTGAGCTTGACGGGTGACCAACACACTTTCAACGTTCGAGGCCCTCATGAGCTTGGCCGCCTCCACGACCGATGTCCCGACCTCCACCGTCACTGGCTTTGCCTGCATCAAGTTACCGACGGTCACCATACTGATCCTCCTTTTTATTATTGTATTGGTGTGAAGGTAACAGCACGCTGTTGCGCCTGAGTTAAGGAGAGATCTCCGCTCGGTAAAATCAACGAAGCAGCGAGTGGAGCGTTGTCAGAACTGTAAGGCTTACTCGCGCCAGAGACACAGGTGGCAAAAGACCGGATCGATTGAGTTACCGTTCAGAGGCAGGCCGCCGGGATGTCACCCGTCTGATTTCCTCAAAGGACAATGGGACATAGCCTCGTTCAAGCGCTAACTCCTGGCCTTGGCGGCTCAGTGCATACCGAATCAGCTCTGCTGATACAGGAATAGGATTCGCTTGTCGACGATTGACCCGGTACAGGTAGACACTTCCCCGGAAGGGAGGAGCAACAGTCCTCGCGCTTCGCACCACGAGTGCCGTAGACCCGTCACCCACCATTGCATTCACCCGTAACCGTGTTACAGGGCCTGTCCTGTATCCGATCCAGTCATCATTCCGAACAGAAACGGCTTGTGGATGATGGGCCACAGGCACGGCGATCGGTTTCTCTCCGAATTCAAGCAGCCAATTCCCGACCTCCGTTGGAGTCATGCGGCGAGACGTGGCCATCAAGTCCGCTTCCTGTGCCAGGAGCCTTGTATGGCCGGCATGAGAACGATCCGAGATCGTCACAATCTGTAGATCTGGATACTGACGCATTAAATTGTCTGCCCAGGCCTGCACCAATGCTTCCATCGCGTCACTCACTGAAATCGTCAGCCTCCCGGAGAGCGAATCTTGTGCTGCGTAGGACGGGATCTCAGCATCGATCCATGGACCAACCTCGGCGTAACACGCAGGTGAGAAAGCCGTCAGGAGAATGCTCACCAACAAACAGACGGCACGTGTCAGATATGGCAATTTCATCAAAGTCTCCTTGCTGGCTCCTTACCTACGCACCAAGCATTACCGCAGTATGAGACGGGCATTACAGACCGGTTAACTTTTCGTGAAGAAGGAGGATATGTCACACCGTATTAACGATTCGGCAATAGGGTGGTGACGCAGAGCGGATAGATTCCTTCACAAGGCTTGAGAAAGTGGGTGCCTGAGAGCGGGGCACGCACATCTGGCTGAGTCGTCACGGCAGAACCGTGTTGGTGTCTTGCAATTCAAATGAAGGAGGGAAGGCAAATGAATACTCGGCTGCAAGCAGTGCTCTCGTTCATGAAGTCCCTCATGACCCGACTCGCCATCATCGTGTTGAGCGTTTGCGGCCTATTTATTCGTCTCAGACCCGCTCCGTGAAATGATCGATGGACCGGCGATGGTCCATTGTCATGAGACTGAGCCGCTGCAGAAACCTCATTGATGTCACGGGAGACCACACTTCAAGCCGGTACCGCGCTTATGACCAGACTGAGTTTCTTCAGCTGATTACCACCCGCCCGTGCCTCTTCTTGCCTCTGAGCAACAACGATGCTGCAGCATAGATGCGTCCCATTGCTATCGTGGCAATGTCACCTGCCCAGCAAAACAACCATCCGTCAGGTGCCCGGGTCGGTGGGAGCCGTTGAGAAAGAATCTACGACGATGTCGTTCCAGCACACATCAGGAAGTAACCGGCTGAGGCGATGGCTCCGATGTTGATCCGATTACCGGAGAGCAATCCCACTTCCTGACGAGAGTCGGTGGGACAAGCATGTCCGCTCCGACTCTCGTCTGACTATTTCTATTCACTGTCGACTCTCCTCTTCCGATCACACACTCGACCTACTCACGCCCCACAGAAAACACGGCATACGTGAGACTCAGGATCGCACTCAACAGAAACGCCTCGATAATCCATGTGATCATTAATGCTCACCTCCCTTCGAGTTATGCACGATGCTTCTACCCCAGCGTGTCGTCGCGTTCTCTCCATCGGACACAACGCAAATCTACTGCGGAGTTGTTTCCTTTTCGTTACAAACATGCCAATTCTGTGTGAAGAGAGAACGGGATTGCTTTGGCGAGTGAACGACTAGGCGATCAGTCGAATGCAGCGCCACGCCTTGATTTTATGGCATTCGCGCATGGAAGTTCCTCAGCTGGAGAAGGGACGCACAATCTCTGAATATTACAGATCCGTAACATTCTCGTAATGGTTCTGTGATCGAATGTCGTTAGGATCATTTGGTTTACTTGTCGAGCAAGGTCATCGGCACTTCTGGAGCAGGATCGGCGTCAAATCCATTGTTTTTCATTTTCGTGCGAGTGAACCGGTACAATAGGTCGCTCGTGAAGGAGGAGTTGCCATGACCGGTCAATCCGCTGAGCCAAGAGAACCAGCCACCGGACGTTCAGAGGGCAGCGAGAAAACAAGTTTGTTCTTGAACCGAGAAATCAGCTGGCTGCGATTTAATCTGCGAGTCCTAGAAGAAGCCGAGAACAAGCGACACCCGCTTCTGGAACGCGTCAAGTTTCTGACCATTTTTGCCACGAATCTGGACGAGTTTTTCATGATTCGTGTATCGGGTCTACGCCGGCAAATAGTGGCTGCTACGGGCGCAGCCGCCCCGGACGGCATGACACCAGCCGAACAGATCTTGATGATCAACCGAGAGCTGGATGCCCACTATAAGCGGTATACCACGTGCTGGAAGGAAGATATTCTACCGGCCTTGCGGGAGTCCGGTATTCGTCTCTTGCATCATTCGGACCTGACTCCTGCGGAGAGAGAAGCGATCCAACAATACTTTCAGCGTGAGATCTCTCCCGTGCTCACTCCTCTGGCCTTTGATCCGACTCATCCGTTTCCGCACATCTCCAATCTCAGTTTTAATCTTGCGGTACTGGTCAAGCATCCTGAACGAGGTGATTGCTTCGCCCGTGTCAAAGTGCCGGATATCTTTCCACGACTCGTTCCTATTCCCACCGATGAAGATGTCGTCCTGCAACAGATGGGGTTGGGGAAGACGGGAAAGACACAACGATTTGTTTGGCTGGACGAAGTCATCGGACATAACCTGGACGATTTGTTCCCCGGTCTGGAAGTGATTGCATCCTACCCGTTCCGCGTCACGAGAGATGCGGACGTCGCCATTGAGGAAGATGAGGCGTCGGATCTCATTGAGGCCATGGAAGAACAGCTCGATCAACGGGATTTCACCTCGGCTGTCCGATTGGAATTGGATGCCTCGACCCCGGAGCATATCCGCGAGATTTTGACTCGCAACCTTCAGTTACCCCCGTACCTCGTCTATACCAGTCATAGTCCGATCGGCATGGCGGGTATCCGTGAGCTCTACGCACTTGATCGGCCGGACTTGAAGGATCCTCCGTTTGTGCCGTCTGTTCCCTCCTGCTTAAGCAAGTCGACCAGCCTCTTAGCCGCCATTCGTGAACAAGATGTACTCCTGTATCATCCGTACGACAGTTTTATGCCGGTCGTGGAATTTCTGCGGGAAGCCGCGCACGATCCCGATGTCCTGGCCATCAAGCAGACGCTCTATCGCGTCAACCCGAAGTCACCCATTATCGATGCCTTGATGGAAGCCCGTGTCAACGGCAAGCAAGTGGCCGTACTGGTCGAGCTTAAGGCTCGGTTCGACGAGGAAAATAATATTGAATGGGCCCGAAAACTCGAAGATGAAGGGGTACACGTCGTGTACGGCGTGCGAGGCCTTAAAACGCACGCAAAGGTGTGTCTCGTCGTGCGTCGTGAGCCGGAGGGAATCCGACGCTATGTCCATCTCGGCACAGGAAACTATAATGTGATCACCAGTCGGATTTACACCGATGCAAGCTACTTTTCGTGCGACCCTGCCATCACCCGCGACGTTTCGGAGCTCTTCAACTCCTTGACGGGATACTCCGGCACGAACTCCTACTCCAAACTGCTCGTGGCACCGACGATGTTACGACAACAGATACTGGCCCGCATTGAGCGTGAGATCATCCGCCACCGCCAACACGGAGATGGGTATATCTCGTTCAAGATGAACGCATTAGTCGATACGCAGTGTATCCAGGCGCTCTACGGCGCATCGCAAGCCGGCGTCAGAATTGATCTTCAGGTCAGAGGTATTTGCTGCCTCCGTCCTGGCCTCCCGGGGATCAGTGAGACCATTACCGTGACCTCGGTGGTCGGACGGTTTCTAGAGCATGCACGGATCTATTATTTTCACCATGGTGGTCAGAAGGAAGTGTGGATGGGGAGTGCGGATCTCATGCCTCGCAACCTGGACCACAGAGTGGAGGTCATTTTCCCGGTGGAGGACCCTCAGTGGCGTGAGATCATCATCAATGAGATTCTCGGTGTTGGGCTACGGGATAATGTGCAGGCCAGACGGTTGCGCTCTGACGGGACGTATGAGCGTACGCACCCGACAGACCGTACAACAGCAGTGAATTCTCAAGACTGGCTGTTGACTCACTGGAAGTCCCAGTCCTGATGGACGGTGCATAGAACGAGGTGTACATGACCATCAATCTCGAAGAGCAGTCCATGGGTTCACGACGACTGATGGAACAGTCACCGCCATCCGACGCACGTGCCGACAGCCGCCCTCTTTCTCCCGGCCACAATCCCACAGTCAGGCATTTTCGACAGATTGTCCTCTGGCCTCTTCAGTTAATGCCGGTTCAGCACGACGCGCCGGTCCAAAAGCACTGTGACTATATTCAAGCCCAGGGCCCCAACAGCCTCTGGCGAGAGATCGAGGACGAATTTACCGGGGACCCCGCTCAGTTTCAGGAACGGCACTACAGTGAGTTCATCACGTTTCTCCCCTCTGTCCAGCGTTTTTTATACGGTGAAGGCACAGGTCGTGGAACGGGCGTCAATCAAGAGTCACCCATTCGCGTGTTTCGACGCAACGACGTCGCACAGGTGAGGATGACCTACCCTGATCCTGGGGTAACTCCGGTCATCTTTAATGTGGCGCACATAGATTTGTATTTTTTCTACGACATCGATCTTGTCATTCTGGCCATGGAAATCTTTGCCGATGATCTTCCGCTGGATTGTGTGAAAGACACCATGCTTCGTTTTGCCAGAGGATATCCGACCTACTGGGAAGCAGAAGGGCAGGGAGGCCATTGCTTGAAAAAGACCGAGTGGCTCGGCAAGGACGGTGCGGTGCTGGCATCTTCCGACTACGAAGACAAGGGCAAGTACTTGTCCTTTGTTTGCCGGTACCGGGCGCCCTGTATTGCGTCACACTGGGAATTTCTCTTAGAACCATTGGTGCTTCATCATTCGGCGAAAGGCGGCCTTATCCGCTATCGGCAGATCGAATCACATCTCCTGCCGTTTATGGCCTATCTCACGCTCGACAACCCGGCTGCGTTGACCCGTGCCGATTTCATACGGCTCGGGCTCGCTGCACCGCCGGACCCATCGGACGCGCTCCCCTATTCCGAGGAGCACCTGCGCGACTTTGAACATCGATACTTCTACGACCGTTACTGGACCGAAAAAGATCCCGTGTGTCCCGGAACCCGTTTTATCTGCAGTGGGCGTGTGTTTACGGAAGTGAGCGACTCTAGCAACCGCTTCTTAGCCACCCGAAAAACGGGTCTCGAGCAATTCCGGCACGAGTATTTTGTCCTGTTCTTAATCGCCCATTTTCATAAGGCGGCCATGTTGATGCTGTCGGATCGGCTCGTCGATGCGCTGAACCGGTTGGATCCAGGCAATCTGGAGTCTGTCAGGCATTTTCGGCACATCATCCGGCAGATCCTCGGCGTGTTTCTTCGTTTCACCCACCGCTATTGGTTTCAGGAAGTGTCCGAACATAGCCAGGTGAAAGAATTATTTCGCCTGACAAATAGGCATCTGGGAACGGCCAAGTTATACACGGAGGTTCGCGAGGCCATTGAGGATATGAGTCAGTATTTAGACAGCGATGTCCTGCGGCAGCAGGGAGAAACAATGGTGCGCCTGACCGTCGTGACTACCGTTGGCTTGATCGGCATGGCGACGACGGGCTTTCTCGGCATGAATTTGATCGCCGAAGCCGATGCTCCGCTCATCACGAAGCTCAGCATTTTTCTGTCGGTTCTTCTGCCGACGACGGCCGTGACCATTTACATTGTATTGAAATCGAAACGGCTATCAGAGTTCCTGGAGAAGGTTTCCGACGAACGCGCCTTGGTGAGGGCCAAGTTTGTCGCCTTTCTCGACGTGTGGAGAACCAAACTTGATCGATCGACCTGAGGTGATCGCTTCACGCGATAACGTTGATCATGCGAATGGGCAAGACCGTCGTTTCTCTACCTTCAGACCGAAGGTGGGACTCATGAAGCAGGATGCGCTGTTGTTGCTCTTCAGTGGCCCTGGATCGGAAACATCGATACGGCGATCGAGAGCGTGATCAATGCGATAATGATCCACTCAAGCACCTCCATCCGTCTGGTGCCTGCTCGATCCGACATCTTGCCGTAAATATTTTCCAGCGTCTGCAATTTCCGGAGAATACTGGCATCCCACGCCTCTAAGTGAAATCGTTGGGAAGCGAGGCGATACACGCGTGCAAGGTACTGATCGCCCAGCAGCTTCAAGGTATTCGTCACACGCTCGAAAATCAACGCACTATCGACCTGCAACTGCGCGATGTGAGTCACGTCCTTTTCATGTGAACCTGGCAGAGACAGAAGGCGAGGCTTGCGTGACAAGGCCTCGTACCCTTCGTCCAGCGCACGATCGAGTTGCTCATCGAGCATGCGCATCTCCAGCAGCTCGACGTTGGCAAACTCGAGGACCGCACGGACGTCGTCCATGTCCTTGCCGAACAAGACGGCCGAATGCCAGTCGATGACGGCTGCATCTTCTTGCCCGAACGAGATTCGGCATGACAGTGCGTCGGCTACTTCCTGCTCAGAGAACGGTATGCGTTCGGCGCGCAAAATCTGAGCCAAGTCGGCCTCATGGCTTGTCCATAACGGGGAAGCCTTCTCCGGTACGGAAGACTCGATCGAGAACATGATGTAGTCCTCCACCTCCGGTGCAATGGCCGGACGTTCGATGGCGTGACCCAGAGCGTGGACTAGCCGTTCTACACGGATGCGGGATTCGGTCAACAATCGCTCGTTTTCATACAGCGACTCACTCAGCTCCAACAGCTGATGGAAGGGCCCATTGATGGGGAAGCGATAGGTGATGGTGACGGCCCCAAAATCGTACACCATAACCTCGACCGTTGGGCTTGCCTGATAATGGCTGATGGAGAAGACGCTGCCTTCCTGAACGAGTCGCAGCGGAGCCGGCCGATATTCGAAGTACTGAGGCGCTCTCGTCTTGTGCCGGAGGTGGCTGCGTTCAGTACCTTCGATGATACGCTGCTCCGCTTCGGTCAGATTAATGGCGAGACCAATGTCGTAGGCAAAGAGGGCGAAGCAGGTTCCCTTCGTAATGGTGACATGTTCCAGCATGGTCTTTTCTTGCACACGACATTCCACGCCACTCATGACGAGAACACTCACTTCCTCAGGCGCCACAGTTTACCAACCGAGGACGTATGCGAATATCAATGGGGCCACGATCGTGGCGTCGGACTCAATGATGAATTTCGGGGTATCGACACCGAGCTTTCCCCACGTGATCTTTTCATTCGGGACCGCTCCGGAATACGATCCATAGCTCGTCGTCGAATCACTGATCTGGCAAAAGTACCCCCAGAGCGGCACCTGCTCTTTTCGAAGGTCCTGGCTCAGCATCGGCACGACACAGATTGGAAAATCACCGGCAATCCCGCCTCCGATTTGGAAGAAGCCGATCGAATGGGCCGCTGCGGCCTTTAAATACCATTCCGCCAAATGCATCATATATTCGACGCCGGATCGTACCGTGTGCACGTTCCTAATGGCGCCTGTGATGCAATGTGCCGCATACATATTGCCCAACGTCGAATCTTCCCACCCTGGCACGAACATCGGAAGATTTCGCTCTGCCGCTGCATACATCCAACTGTCGGCCGGATCAATCTGATAGTGCTCTTTCAACGTGCCATTGACCAAGAGCTTGTAAAGGAACTGATGCGGGAATGCGCTGCTGCCTGCGCGATCCGCCGCCGCCCATTCAGTCGCAACCGCCGCCTCGATACGCCGCATGGCTTCTGCCTCAGGAATGCAGGTATCAGTCACACGATTCAGATGTCGATGCAGGAGGTTTTGTTCATCATGGACTGTCAATTCCCGGTAATGCGGGATCCGCTCGTAATGCTTCTGCGCCACCAGGTTGAACAAATCCTCTTCCAGATTGGCTCCGGTGCAACAGATGGCATGAACTTTGTCACGCCTGATCATTTCAGCCAGCGATAAGCCCAATTCTGCGGTGCTCATGGCGCCGGCCAACGTCACCAGCATCGTGCCGTTTCGATCCAAGTGAGCTCGGTAAGCATGGGCCGCATCTTTCATCGCCGCCGCATTGAAATGGCGATAGTGATGGTCAATGAATTGCGAAATAGAGATCGGTTTCATAATCAACTCCTGCTTTCATGATTGTGCCGTTAAGGACGGTTGCGGTCTGGCTTTCCTAACTTAGTATGGCAAGACGAATTGAGGGCACGCGCAGTATCAGAGCTTGTTCCGCCGATGCGATGGAGCATCGCATCTTCCTGCACGAGTTCATTCACACGTTCCGGTTGCTCTGCGTAACAGCTGTTATCACCGGGACGCAGAATTCCCATGCCGATGGTAAGCGCCATGGTACGTCATGACAAGAAGATCTTTCTCATCATGTATTACACCGGAACCAAGCCCGGACAGACAGATATGTATTGTAAAGTGTATCGTGTTACAAAATCATTACAGGAGCGTAACCGTACAGTAAAAAGCTTTCAGCTTTATGGCGTAAGCCAAGAATTACTCCAAAAAGACCTTGTGAAACACTGATCCGCTTTGCTACAACAAGCCCCCGACACTGCCGTTGATGAAGAAAGGTTGTTGGGCTTAGTCAGTGCTTCGAACGCGAATACTCAGACAGTATTCGGAATAACCCGAGCAGCGAATTACCAGACGAAGGGGAAAAAGATGGTACCTACGCATATGTTTCTCACACGAGGAGTCGGAGTCCACAAGGAAAAATTGACCTCCTTCGAAGAAGCCTTACGCAGCGCAGGTGTGGAATACTGCAACCTCGTCAGCGTGTCATCGATCCTTCCACCGCACTGTAAGATCATCCCCCGGAAGCAGGGGGAGAAGCTGCTGAAGCCGGGAGAAATTACGTTTTGTGTGATGGCTCGATCCGAAACCAATGAACGGAACCAATTAGTTTCAGCTTCGATCGGAGTAGCGAAACCCACAGATCACGGCACCTACGGGTATCTCTCGGAACATCATGCTCACGGTGAGACGGATGAAGAGACAGGAGAATACACGGAAGACCTAGCAGCACAGATGCTCGCCACGACATTAGGCGTGGAGTTCGATCCTAATGTCGCATGGAAAGAGCGGGAACAGGTCTTCAAGATGGGTGGAAAGATCGTCCAGACGTTGAATATGACCCAATCTGCCGTCGGAAAAAAGGGGAAGTGGACGACGGTCATCGCACTGGCCGTGTTTATCCCGCCGGAGAATGTGCCCGCCCGCCCTCGGCGGTAACATGCCGTGATACGCCGAACAAGATGCCTCATTGCGCGATCAGTTTCCGCTGGTAACCCTGTGTCGTGATCATTGCCGAGATCTCCATGGCAGGACCGTCAGGTGAGGGGCGCGAAGTCGTAGCCCCTCGCTCCGACGTTTTTCTCGACTGAGACCAATTCACTGCTCAAATCGCTCTCCTAACGGATCCGACCGGTGCTCGCCATGCTGAGAAAGTCTGGTCCTGCCCTGGAGGTGTCTTTGTTCTTCGCCGTTGGAGATCCGTCGTTTGCAATGCGCCATGTCGGCAGATTATCCGATATCGGCACCGAACAGAACGAACCATATCCTTTTGGTCGTGTAGACGGGTTTGGAAATCCTTCTCCTTTGCAAGCCATCAATCTACATCCAGTAGATGGGTTGCTCGCTTTCTGAGGAACAGCCCTGACTGCTTGCGGCTCCTGCACCCTCTTCGACTCCGAATCTGAGACTTTTAACGAGATTGTGACCATCAGTTGATCACTTTGTAACGGGGTGATGTGACAGTGGTCTCGCTTTCTCAGTCAAACAGATATTTATTGATCTTTCGGTAAAGCAGGAGGAGGTTTCCATGGCGATGATCGATGACGAGGGTGTCAGCAATCAGTCGGAGAACGAACACTTTCAAGACGTCTTGGACGCACGGTTGTCTCGGCGCGGCTTCTTGACCGGAGGCTTCGCCACTGCGGCAGCGGTGTCGCTCGGCGGCGTAGAAGCGCTGTTAAAGGCCGTCCCAGCCTCAGCTCAGGAGACTGAAGAGGCCGATGATACGGAGGCAAGAATCGAAGGGCGGAGGCCGCTGATCGGGTTTGAAAGTGTGCCGGTTTCTTCTGCCGATGACGTAGTGGTTCCCAAAGGCTATACAGCCGAAGTCTTGATCGCGTGGGGCGATCCGGTATCGAACGGTCCCACCTTCAAGCAAGATGCCAGCAATAGCGCGGCAGATCAGGCGCGGCAGTGGGGTATGCACAATGATGGGCTGGTGTATTTCCCCATTGTCGGGTCGCAACGTGGTCTTATCGTACAGAACAATGAATATACCGATGATGGTCTCCTGTTCCCAGACGGCGTGAATAACTGGACTCAAGAGAAAACCAACAAGTCGCTGAATGCCCATGGCGTCTCCATCATTGAAGTCACGAAGCGGACGGGGTTCCCCTGGGACTGGAAGCGTCGTCGCGGCAAGTGGGATGTCGTTCGGCCTTCTCCGTTCGCCCGTCGTATCACCGGTATGACACCGATCGAGATCGGCGGCCCCGCTGCCGGCGACCCTCGATTGATGACGAGCGACGATCCGACAGGACGGCGAGTGCTGGGCACGCTCAATAACTGCGCGATGGGCTTCACGCCTTGGGGCACCTATCTCGCGTGCGAGGAAAACTTCAACGGCTATTTCCGAAAGAATGCAGCGCAAACCAATCTCGAAAAGCGCTACGGCATTACGGCAGCGGGTTTCGGCTACCTGTGGCACACGACCGATAAACGGTTCCGTGTTGACGAAGAACCCAACGAGCCGAATCGGTTCGGCTGGGTGGTGGAAATCGATCCGTTTCGCCCTCATTCGACGCCGGTGAAACGCACGGCCCTGGGTCGGTTGAAGCACGAAGGCGCATGGGTGCAGGAAGCACGGAATGGAAAGATCGTCGTGTACATGGGCGACGATGAACGGAACGAATATATTTACCGGTATGTGTCCAATCTGCCTTGGAGACAGGCGCGCGCGCAGGGGATCAACCCGCTCGATGACGGGATTCTCTACGTTGCCAAGTTCCATGCAGACGGTGTGGGGGAATGGCTGCCTCTGACGACGGACAATCCCCGGTTGGCCGGTTGGTCGCTCAATGACATCCTCATCAATACGCGCGGTGCCGCAGATGCAGCCGGAGCCACGATGATGGATCGACCGGAATGGATCGATACCTTCCCCAAAGATCTCACCGCAATCGCGACCCTGACCAACAACAGTCGACGCGGTACGACCCCGCCGTCGATCAACAATCCAGACGGCACCACCAGCGCAGGGTCGGCACGACCTCCGGTGGACGCGGCCAATCCCCGTGCGGTCAATAACTACGGACATATCATCCGTTGGTATTATCGCCAGGACTGGACGGAACCCACGTTTGGGTGGGATATCTTCTCCCTCGCCGGCGACCCAGCCAACCCAGCCCACGGCTCCACGATCTTTGGCGACAAGTACGGATCGCCGGACGGCATTTACGTGGATCGAAGCGGCTTGATCTGGATTCAGACCGACGTGTCGACCTCGACGATCAACGCCGGCGCCTATGCGGGATTCGGCAATAATCAAATGTTGGCGGCACATCCGGATACGCGGGAGACGCGGCGGTTTCTCGTCGGCCCGAGTCAATGCGAAATCACCGGAGTCTTTATGACACCGGATCGTCGAACGATGTTTGTCGGAATTCAACACCCTGGTGAGCGCCCTGACGATCTACCGGGGGACCCCCTCAATCCCAAGCAATTCAGCTCCTGGCCGGACGGTCCAGAGGGCGGTCGGCCTCGGTCAGCCCTGATCGTCGTGACGAAGGATGATGGTGGAAGGATCGGGAGTTAGTGGGTGAGCCATCCCCTCCAGTTCGAATGCGCTCGCGGGGTCGTCAGAGTATGAGACGACCCCGCACCCG
>CABVSA010000004.1 GCA_902500805.1 uncultured Nitrospira sp.
GCCGTACACCGCTACCGGTCGGTATGTTGTTGGGTTTGGACGATCAGTTTGCTCGGGACAAGGTCAAGCAGGCTCAGTGGAACGCGTTTCTCGCGAAGAATCGCCTGGAAGGGCCGACCCTGGACATCGTGGTTCGCGAAGTGCGCACATTTCTCGAATTGCCGCTCAGCCAGGTATTGAAATTGGGGGAGAGGGGATGACTTCACGTCCCCTCGTGTCATAGTGGCTTCGCTCTCCTCAATGCTCTGGACAGGCGCTGATCACGCGAATCTTCATGACGTCGTATGGGGGCGTCGACGCGATCGTGCACGACTCTTCGGCGTGCGTGATCGGCACGGATCCTGGTGCTCCATGGCTGCGCGTAAAATGCGGTTCAGCCGCGTTTGATAGCCCTTCCCATGCAGTTTGAGCCAGTCGAGCACATCGACGTCGAGACGCACCGTGACTTGTTGCTTCGCCGGTGGCCAGGCGACCATCCTGGCCTTCTTGAAAAATGCGTCATCTAATGGCGGGGTATCGGAGTAGTCGATGTCCCGATCCTTCAGTCGGTCAAGTCTCGCCAAATCACTTCTGAGAGATTCTCTGCTCGCGTCGGTTCGCCTTTCGCATGGAGATGATGCGCGTCACTTTGTGCCCGCACGGGGAGTGAGCCATCGCCACGACCCGCTTATCACGCATGGTCGACTGTAGCGACGTTTATCGTGCTACGCAAGTCAACCATGCGAGCGGTTGCGAAGATTTCGGAAGGCCGGAGCACCGATCGTGCTCGGTTGAGAGCGATCGTGTGCAGCGACACGTGCCCATAGCCTCCAGAGTTCCCCGTGATCACGGAACATTTCGTCTTCCGCCTACTCGGGCCGTTCGGCCTTCTTCCGCGTTCAGCAACCAATAAAGCCGGGAGCATAGTCGCCTGCTGGCTGATAACCGTCACAATCTCAAGATCATCTCGAAGCCGATTCGTTGACTCGCTTCCATCTTGGTGAACGAGCTTGGTCGCTTCGGCCTTTCTGAACAGGACCTTCTCGCCTCGTCCGTTGGATCTGCTCTCCAATGCTGTCCTGGTGATGAGCGGGAACCAGCTTGTGGTTTCAGGTCCGGTGCCTGTGGCATCCGGCCGTCGCCCTGGCTTTCCACCGGCGGGCTGCGTCGATCATGCCCGCGCGCCGCCTCTGAGGCGGCTCCTTTTCACGGGCATTCCTCCGCTTCGCGCCCACCGGCCCGCCCGGTGCCGACGGCCTCTCTGTCTCCTTTGTCGTCGCTGTGTGGCCTCCACTGCTTCGTGAGAGGCCAACACATCAACTCTAACTCAAGGAGACAACACTATGGCACCTCAAGACAAGAAACCCCAGCCGGTCACCACGCTGCGATGCAGCCGCATCAAGGCGAGCATCTGGAAGAACGAGGGCATGAACGGTCCGTTCTACAACGTCACCGTCGCCCGCTCGTACAAGGGCCAGGATGGAGTCTGGAAGAATTCCGACTCCTTCGGAGTCGCAGACCTTGATGCGCTGATCGTCGTCGCCCAACAGGCGACACGCTGGATCGCGGAGCGGTCAGACCGCTGACCGTCACGGGAAGCCTCCGGCCCTCGCGCCGGGGGCTTCCTGCATCTGAAGAAAGGAGAAACGAAATGGAAACCTATGTGGAATGCGCGAAGCTTCTTGACGAGCTCCTCGCTGGCGCACGCGCGGTGCGGATCACAGTCCGCGGCTACCTGCCACTTTCGGTCGAGGAGATTGGAACCAGTAGAGACGGGCACCGGTTGGTGTCCCTCTGTCAGTATGGTGAACAGAACGGCGATCTGATGCGTGATTGCGATCTAGTGTTCATGGTCACGGATCTGTCCGACGGCGCGGCAGCCGAACCGGTGTCGTTCCGGAACGACTACCTGGGGCTTTCGCAAGAAGTGTATCGGTATGACGAGGCGGGCAGGCGCACCCACGTTGTGTCCTCGCTGAAGCAGGACTTGAAGGAGTTTGCCAGAGCCTGGTTTGCCACGCTCCGAGAGCAGGGCTTCTTTGCCTCGACCGCGGTGCGAGAGATCCTGTCTCCGTAATCTCGTCGATCCTTTCAGGGGGTATGATCTGATCAGGTCATGCCCCCGTCAAAAAGAGAATCCTGACAGAACATGGAACGGTTGAGGCTTACTGCTTCACGCCGAGAAAGAGAAAGCTGGTGGTCCGGGTATGGTTGAGGGCGGCAATGTACAGCCGTTGTGTGGCGATATCGTAGAAGGCGACCCCCGTGAGCGTCTCGGTTCCCTGGCGACAGGAGCCATCATCGAATGTCAGAGAGGTATGAAACACATCGCCTTTCGCATCAGGAGACAAGGTCCCAGCAACGGTGCATCCATCGGTCGAATGACCGGAAAGCGTTCCAACTGATTCCACGGTCACGGTGACCTGGTGATTGTCGGAACGGAGCCCAGCATAGGTCCCGGTCACCAGAGTCAGATTCGGGGCCGACTTAGAGTCCCCATCGTACGTACTTGTGAAGTTCTCTGTGTCACCAGTGAAGTAGGCGATCCTCCCGTCAAAGCTCTTGTTCGGCACATAGCTGCCACGCATTGTCGCTGCGCGAATACCCGCGCCTTCCACATTAAAATCTCTCGTATTCGAGGACCCAAAGGAGCCAGAGTGTGACGTGCCCATTCCGTGAATCATTCCAGCTAGGATATTGGGATTGTTTTTTGCCGAATGGAACAGCCAATAGGAGCCGTCCTCCAGGACGAGTCCAGCGACGGTGCGGTCGGTAGAAGTCGTACCCGTCCAGCGACCTTCCGCCGAAGTGGCCGTGGGCTGCGGAGGAGAGGAAACGTCGCCCTCGCTATACCCGCCGCCACAGGCGGCGGGGGCGAACCCACTATTGAAGCAGTTGGCGAAGCTGCCACAGGCCACGAGCCCACTTATCATGCCGAGTGCCAGAAGGCCTCGAAGAACGTGTGTCCCAGTCATGCGCATGTTTGTGACCTCAACAGCGTACAGGGTGTTCCCTGTCACAGGATAACAGGAAGAGCTCCCCCCTCAAATCGGGACCCCCGAATGGCTGGAAACCGGACCAGCCGACTCCTCATGCCAGCATGTTTCGCTTGCCGGAGGCATGGTGTAAGACGGATTTTAAGAGGTTAGCAGGATATGGCTATAGCCCGTAGTTGTCTTACATTATGGGTTTATCGTATTCTTGTGCCCAGGCTTTCTGACCCTCCAATGACCAGAATCAGCCACCGGTCGGTGAGGGGAGTTGGGTATCTTGATTTGAGGCTGGTACGGGTGAGTTGATGGGGCAGCGAGCGAAACGGACGACCACAGTCACGGTGGATCTGGGGGAGATCAAAGCGCCCTGGCAGGCCTGGTGTCAGGCCCATGGACTCACACCGAGCCATGCTCTGCGGAACGCCATTCGGCAGACCATGGATCGGAGAGCCACCCCGGCCCCTACGCCTCGGAGTCGTGTCACCCCGAAGCGAGAACGGGCGATCGCTCGCATCGAACTGAACCTGACAGCCTCAGAGCTCGCCGCCCTGAAGAAGATGGCCGGTCAAGAAGGCTATGTGCCGACGAAATGGCTGGTGGCGATGGTCCGTACCAAGTTGACCGGGCAGCCGCAGGTGGGGGAGCCGGAATTAGAGACCTTGGCCCGGTCGAATCAGCAACTGCTGGCCTTAGGCAGGAACTTGAACCAGATTGCGAAAGTCTTGAATACCGCGCCTCAGAACCGGACAGCCTTTCGGGTCGAGGTCATCACCGAACTCTCTCGCGTGATTCAGGCCCATACGAAGAAGGTGTCCGATGTCTTACGCGGGACGGTGGAGCGCTGGCAGCTCCAATGAGTCCAACCATCAGCCACATCGACGAGCGTCTGGATGAGTGGGGGAGTCGGCTCTTCAATGTCTCAACGGAGACCCTGCCACGGCCACGGTCCAGCAAGCGTGTTCGTCTTGGTTCACTCAAGTCATCAAGCACTGGTGGGAGACTCAACACGCTACAGGCTCGTGCGAATAATGTGCGGCAGAAACTGCAAGCCATGGTCCGCCGCGCGCCACAAGTCGCGGTGAAACTCGTCAGGGCGCCGAAAGGGATCAAGGGCATCTCGAACAACCTCACCTACATTTCGCGTGATGGCCAACTCGAGATCGAGGATCAGGATGGCCAGGTGATTCTCGGGAAGGAGGCCGTGGCGGATCTGAAAGCCGAATGGCGCGACGGCGGCATGCCGATCGCCGTGGACTCGACCATGCGTGATGCTTTTCATCTCGTCCTTTCCATGCCGATACGCACCGATCCGTTATCGGTGCAGCGCGCGGCCCGAGACTTCGCGACACGGGAGTTCTTAGGGTTTCAATACGCGATGGTCCTCCACACCTTCGAGACCGATCCGGATCCGAACCCGTCTCCGCATCCACATGTGCATCTCACGGTCAAAGCGGCGGGCCTTGACGGGATTCGCTTGAATCCAAGGAAGGCTGATCTGCAACGCTGGCGAGAGGGGTTTGCGGAGGCGTTACGAGAGCATGGGATTGAGGCCACGACCACGAGCCGAATTCACCACACGACGCATGAACGGTGGAGGGTACAACATCTCCGTGATCGCATAACAAAGGCGAAAGTGCTGGATCGTCAGCAACGCCAGACGCATCTGCCGAGGAAGCAGCGTGAGGTGATGCATCACTACGAACACGTCATGAAGACGCTCGCGCGATCCGATCGAGGTGAGGATCGGCAATTGGCAATGGATCTCGTCCGCTATCTGGGGGGACGAAGGCGAACTTCGGAGGTACAGCGGGATAGAGGGAAAGATCGTGAACGGTAAGGCGGTCTGTCATCGACGACACAGGGAGGCAACGGCAAAGACGATCGATCGACCGCGACCGTTGTCTGCTCAATGACACGAATACGACACCTTCGGCTCCCTCAGGCAGCCGCCGCGCCCTGACAGGCGAGGGTACATTGTCTCGGCAGCTTCGACCGACCGTTACCAGTCATGCCTGTGCCGATAGGCTACTACGCACGGAAGCGAAGGTTCGCTTACGGTGTTCCTTTCGTATTGAACAATCATCAACGCGACTTCACGTCGTACCTGTCCACAATCATCCCTCCGGAGATCCCACGCCGAGTCCGGAGGATCGGACCCTCACCACACGGCTGCGCGAAGCTGGAGAACTCCTGGGTATCAGACTGCTTGACCATCTCATTCTCGGTGACGACCGTCTCTATAGTTTCGCAGATGATGGCTGGCCGCTGTGAGACGACAGCGAACGTCCTGTCACACTTCCCGTCGACTATACTTTTGAACACATGACGCATGTCGACACATTCGGAAGATTCCAGGTCCCTACCACAAGTGGTGGTCTGCTTCTGACACAGCGGACGCCTAAAAAATAGGCAACATGCTTGACAGCCCGTGCTTCGCGGTGATGCTTGCTCATCACTCGACTTGCTAACAAAGTTATCCCCAGAAGATGTGGACGAATAGCTGAGCGTGATGGCCTCACTCTCGCGCTACTCGGTCCTGTATGTGCGAATGATAGCGGCCGGGTGTTCGCGGCGGGAACTGGATGGCTATATCCAAGGAGTATTTGTGGCCGGACTCTATTGCCACTTATAGGGGATTGGGCTGGATGTACTCAATGGGCGTTTACCAACCTTTGATGAGGGCGCAGCAGGTGAGCCGGGTTCGATTGCCCAAGTGGGCCGGAGCCAACGCGAAGGCGAGGCGTGTTCCATCACTCATTCTTGATCAGGATAGATGTTGCGGGTCCGTGCGCGGCGCTACCCGCTCCGTCGGAAACCGTCGTTCCCGCCATGCATCAAGTCCTCCTTCAAGCGGACGGACACGTTGAACTCCCTGTCTCTTTAGCTTCAGCGCCGTCCGGGCGCTGGAGATGTCGTTGGGACAGGTGCAGTAAAGCACAATTTCTTGGTTTTTCGGCAGTTCGTCCTGGCGATGCTCGATCTCCTCGAACAGCAAATGGATGGCTCCAGGAATGGCTTCGGGATCTGTCTTGCGCGACAGAGGATTTCTCACATCGACAATAATCACTTGCTGACCGTCATCCATCAGGTTCTTTAACTCGACAGCAGAAATCTTGGCCATGCGGTGCTCTCGCAGGACCTGATGTCTTCGATAAAACTTGTACGCCACAAATGTGGCGAGACCGATCAGCGCGATCGCGAGCACCCAACCACCGACCTGGTCGAAGACGGCCATGACGGATTCCAACTGGTTGCTAAACAGCGCGCCCACGCCCTCGGACAGGATGATCCACAGGAGAGCGCCACCCGTATCATAGAGTAGGAATGCCGGAAGCGTCATACCGGTGATGCCGGCTAAGGGAGGAGCAATGGTGCTCAAGCCGGGGACGAACTTTGCGATCAATAGGGTGCTTGTCCCATGCCGGCGGAACATATCCTCCGAACTTCGCACACACGAGTCAGGCTCAAGCGAGATCTTACAGAGAAGCCCCAAGACCCGGCCACCCTTCACGCGCCCTAAGTAATACCAGCAGAGGTCGGGAAGAACAGCGGCGACGAGGGGAGCCAGCACCGCCACGCCGACGTTCATCTTATCAGCACCGACTAAGGCGCCTGTTGTCACTAAGAGAGGGACCGCGGGAATAGGAAGACCAGCCTGCTCTAAAAATACGATGGCGAAGAGCACCCATGCTCCGTAGTCCACCAAAAACTGTAAGGTGTTCATATCGTATTCCTTTGGTCGGTGCGTACGAGTATTGGGCCTCTACCCGTGCATCGGTGGTGCCGGCTCAGGGAAGTGGGTGAGGCGCAGCACCCCCTCGAATGGTCGAGGCAATGTTCTGGCTGAGGGTCATTAATGCACGACTATGAGCAGCGACCAGGGCATCGTAGCTCTCGTCAGATACCGGCTCTTGCACGGATGCGCTGTCAGTTCGCTGCGTTCCATTCGCCCAGTGTACTGTCCAGACGGCGTCGATCGTTGCCGTTTTCCCCAGGATCGACTCGAAACGTTGAACATCGACCGACACCCTCACCTCGGCGTGATCTGCCCCACGCTGAGGGTAAGAGGGGATCGACCGGCTGCCCAGCAGCGCGGCAAGGTTATCGGCCAGGACACGCGCGAGTTCTATTTTAAGCGGTCCGGCCCAGCGATGCGTCTCGGCGAGGACCACACGATGCGCACTTGTGCGCAAGACGAGCTGCGGGCGATCGACCATTTCCGGCAGTGTAACGGGTCCCAGGCCGACCGACTGCGCGAACGCCTCGGTCTGGGGAGTTTTACTGTCTCCGGTGGTGTGACTGCTGAGCGTGTAGTGGTTGAGGGTAACGGACGATGCGCAGCCGGTCGTCAACACAAGACCTGCGAGTCCGGCAATGGCGAGTCTGGACGGGCAGCTGATCATGGTCTCTCCTCTGTTCTTCCCCGAATGAGGGATTCGGGGTGGCGTTCGAGAAATTCCGCTAGTTCGTGAAGTGATTGGGATGCCCGTCCCAGCTGACGCAACGCATCACGGGCATCCTGCTGAAGGGGCGAATCGGTCGCCAAAAGGCGTTCTGCGGCGAGCAGCGTGCGCCGCAACTCTTGCAATGCTTCCTCAGCCTTCGGCGCAACCTGTTTGTCCAGCTGCTGCGCCAACGCATCCGTGCTCCGCAGCATCGCCTGCAGGGAACCGAGGGTTCGGCGAACATCTACGATGAGTTCCTCCACCGGCAGCTTGTCCAACTTCTGCGCAAAGTGGGACAAGGTATGCTGTAGGCTCGCAAGACTACTCGGAGTCGTGGGCAGTTCCGGTGGAACTTTCCCCCAATTGACCGATGCTTTGGTTGCGTCATGAAAAAAGTCGAGCGCCACGAAAAGCTGTCCGGTGAGGAGGCTGCCCGTGGTGAGTTGTGCCCGTAGCCCACGAGCAACAAGCGCATCGAGCTCCTGCCTTGTGGGAGCCCCCGCGTGGGCCATCTTCATATCATCAGGTTGGACGTGTCGTGCCAATTGATCGGGGTAGAGTGCCAGTTCAACAGGAAAGCGATAGGTCCCGGCCTTTTCGTCGTAGTCCATCTCGATGCCTACCACCTCACCGACCGGGAGCCCGTGCAGCTCAACCGGAGCCCCGAGCGCCAGCCCTCGCAAGGATTCCGTGAAATGTACCGTGAATCGGAGCGTCCCCTGGTCGGGTCGTTTCATCGCCATGTCTCGATCTGGGTACATCACGAAACTGGTGTTGTCAGCGGCCTGCGGCGCGACCGAGACATTCGGCGGGGTCTCAAAGGCTATGCCACCAACCAAGATCGAGAGCAGGGATTGTGTACGCATCCTCAGTCCGGCAGCGTCTACGGTCACGTCCACACCGCTTGCGTTCCAGAATCTCGTGTTGGTGGTCACGTATCGGTCATGGGGCGCGGCGACAAAGATTCGTGTCACCACAGCGGCTCCATCCGTATCCAACTCGGTGGACAACACCTTTCCTACGGGCACTCGATGAAAGTAGACGGGGGTGCCGGTGTCGAGTGACCCCTGGTCTGTCCCTCGAAGGACAAATTGACGGCCTGCGATATCTCCGGTGATGATCGGAGGGACCTCGAGCCCCTCAAAGTCCCGCTTCGACGCCAAAGATTTCCCCACATCCAGGCCGATGTACGATCCGGAGAAGAGCGTGCCGAGTTCCGTCACCTGTCCGCCCGTCACCCGCGTGCGGACGACCCAAAACCGTGTGTCTTCGACGAGATGTGCAGAGAAGTTGCTGACCATGTCAGCGGTCACGACGACGTGAGAGAGGTCCTCACTGATGCTAATCTGCCGCACTTCTCCCACGTCGACATTCTTGTACTTGATTTTCGTCTTGCCGGGTTCCAGCCCCTCTGCGGCTCTGAAGGTGATGGTGATCGTGGGGCCATGTTCGAGCACAGCTTTGATCGCGATCCATCCGCCGATCAGAGCGGAGACAATCGGCACCAACCACACAAGGTGAAGCGACCACCGCCCTTTCGGTGCAGCCACTGCATTTGCAACTTCAAATGGCTCGTCTGTGTGATTATCATGCATGGGTGTGAGACTCCTTGTGAGCCGGATCCCAGATCAGCCGCGGATCAAAAGCCATAGCGGACAACATGCTGAGTATCACCACGGCCCCAAAGTAGAGGGCCCCACTGCGAGGCGTCACCGTGGCGAGCGGGCGAAATTGCACCAGCGCCGCCAGAATCGCGACAACATAGACATCAAGCATGGACCAGCGTCCGACCAGCTCGACGAGTCGATACAGTTTCGCCCGCTCGAGCGGCCGCCAGGCAGATTGGTAATGGGCGGTAATCAGGAGAAGGGTCATTGCCAGGAGTTTCAGCACGGGTACGACGACACTGGCGATGAACACGATGAGGGCCAGCCCCCACGATCCAGCATGCCATAAGTATGCGACTCCGCTCACAATCGTGTTCTCCTCACGGCCGAACACGGAATGAGTTTCCATGATTGGGAGCACGTTGGCAGGGATATAGAGAATATAGGCGGCGATCAGATAGGCGGCGGCACGTTCGATGCTATTCGTCTTACGGAAACGGAGAGAACTACCGCACCGACCACACGATGACGCGCCTTCACGAGCAGGTCGCGAAAGAAGACCGCAGGTATGGCAGGCGTAGAGTCCGAGTGCATGCGCCGTGCGTGGGGAGGGTCTCATTGGGGAGCCACCTGTTCCCAGAGATGCCGAAGATTGAACGACCGACTCGCAGCAATCAGCAAGAGCATCATGCCCCCCAATGACCACAGAGCAATCCCGGTTACGATATCAGCCATGTGCGCCAACTTGACGAGCGCCACGAGCACTCCCATGAAAAATATTTCGGTCATGCCCCACGGGCGCACCAGTGTCAGCAGGCGTAGCAACTTGGGCATCCACGCAGACGCACGTCGTACTCGCAATAAGAGCAGCACCGAGATCATGACCGCCAACTCAAGGGCCGGCAGCAGAATGGTCGTGGCTGCGATGAGAACCGCGAAGACATGCAGGCCATCCTTCCAGAGTTGTTGCACTGTTCTGGATAGACTCGAAGAGGTCACATTCCCTTGTATCTCCAGCTCCAAGATCGGAAATGTGAGGCCGATGAGAAACAGCACCGCCGCGCCGAGTGAGAAGGCAAGTGCCCGATCGAGACTGCCTGGTGTGTATCGATAGAGGGGAGCGTCGCATCCTCCACAGACCGCCCACCCGCCCGCGGGAAGCGCGATCGGCCTTTGAAGGAGGTCGCACTCGTTGCAGGCGATCAGGCCAGTCGTCGACTGACTGTCTGTGGGGCTCAACACTGGCATCCTCATCCCTATCCAATGTGTCCTAACCAGCTAGTAGGGGCGTACAGATCTTGGCCAACATAGAGAGCGATGTAAGGCATGCTCGCCTATCGCAGATATCTAAAAAAACCCTTACGCTACGACCCAATTCAGAGGGGAACAGAGGTTCGTCACTCCGGGAAAACGCGGGGAGGAACCGTCTGTTGCCATCCCTCACCAGAGAGATTATTGAGAAAGGCTTCCAAGTCCGCTCGTTCGTCGTCACTCAGAAACAGAGGTCGCATAATGGGATCTTGATGCGGGTTGTTCACGCCTCCGTGGTTGTAGAAATTCACCACTTCTCTGAGTGTCTTAAACCGACCATCGTGCATATAGGGAGCGGTCCGCGCGATCTCTCGCAATGTCGGCGTCTTGAACGCGCCGATATCTTCCGGTCGCCGGGTAACGGCATAACGGCCGAGATCGATGTGAGGAGTCTCCCACCCCACGCCAAGATTGTGGTATTGCTCATCGGTATAGTTAGGGCCGGCATGACATCGCACGCAGCCGCCCTTACCTCGAAACACGAGGAATCCGCGTTGTGCGGCGGCAGAGAGCGCGGCCGTATCTCCCCGATAGTCAAAGCGGTCTACCGGGCTGTTGCCGGAGAGAATAGTCCATTGAAAATGGGTCAAGGCGGTCGCAATGCTCTCTTCGGTCACATCCGTGCCGAATGTTTCTCGAAACAGGTGTCGATAGCCGGGGATGGCCTTGATCATCGAGAGGAGGTCATGCTGAGAGAGACCGTGTTCAACAGGATTGCGAAAGGGTTCAAGGGTCTGTTCTGTAAGTGTGCGAGCGCGTCCGTCCCAAAAAAAGGACCGCCCGTACAGTCGATTGATAACAGTGGGGGCATTCCGATGCCCGCGTTGGCCATTGATACCGCTTGAAACAGCTTTCCCGTCGGTAAACGCCCGAGAAGGCAGGTGGCACGAACTACAGGCGATCGTGCCATCTCCAGAGAGCCGCTTGTCGAAAAACAGAAGTCGACCGAGCTCAATGGACTGTTTGGTGGGACGACTCTCACATGGGAGAGAGTCATTCGGGTCACCTAATCCAAGGTGGTGAGAGATTTCTACGTCTGCTGCACGAAGAGAATCCGTCGCCATCGCGTCCGCGCTGAGAACGAACAATCCACAACCAATGAAAATCCTCGCGAGGGTAAGCGTGAAGGATAAAGCCTGCCAGGAAGGACTTGGCACGAGCCGTCGGATGTCGATAAGCCTCGATAATGTGCTGCACGCCATTGTTCAACCAGGGCGAGGAGAACTCATTACTCGTAATCTCAGCAGATCCATCATTTCTGAATGGTAATCGCTGGTGTCGGATATTTACCTAAATCTGTCACGGCCATCTGAAAGAGGTGCGATAACACGGCAAACGCTTCTTGGTTCCAATTGGACGCCGCTTCTTGTCCAGCTAAGTACTTTCTTAACGAGTACCACCGGCCTTCAAACTGAACGGCAAACTCGATCCCTTCCGGTTTCGTGGCCGACTCGACGACTTCCAACGTGTGCACCGGATTGCGCACTGGCGTCCGGGTTCTTGGATCCGGCGCAACGGCGAATTCGCGATCCTCCTCGAAGTTGCGGCCTACAAATCCAATGATGTTATTGATGCTTCTCAGGATTAATGTGCCATGAAGCGGATAATCGCCTCCGGGGTAACCAGGTCGAATATCAACCAATACTTGGCTCTCCGGATACTGGATGGCCTCCAGGTGCAGTTGTCGCCGTTCTTCGTTGGACAGGCGCTTGGAGTCGTAGTTGGAAATCAAGAGCCGACCGACTGTCGGGCGCCACACGGTATGAGTGCCGGTCTTGGCATCGGCCTCCCAGCGATATCCCTTCTCTGTCGCTTCGACGACCTCACGTGGATCTGGGGGACGGACGTACAAGGTCTGGGTGTCGTTGAACAGCAGCGGTTCGATATAGAGAGACCGGCTTTTTTCGAGACTAGCCAGGTGCAAGAGCCGACGACGAAATTCAATGAATCCATCTCCCTCAGAAGGGCGGTTAATTAAGAAGTGCCGACCATCACTTTCTTCGATAGAAAATCCTCTGGCCATCAAACGGAACAACATGTTGAGCTCATAGCCTTGGTGCACCAAAGATCTCAATGTATTTTCACCGAGGGGATGAAGGATTCGTTTTGTAAATTCCTCACCCGTGATGGGGATAATAGTGATGGTCGGGTTTTCCGCGACGCTCACACCGTATTCGAGGCCAACCGGGTATTCCGTTGGATCTACGGCATGCCCAATCCCTCCACGGATTCCCGCATCCGTTCGAAAATCGAATGTCGCCGCGACGCTTGACACTGCCGTGAAATGCACGGGTCGATGGTATCGTGCGCGTGCGATGTTGAGCAGCAACAGATCTGCTTCGACGTAACTGACAGTCCGGTCGTACTCCAGCACGGCGCGATGGGTTGCGAGAGGAGAAAGGCACCCACTTACGCCAAGAGAAAAAACAAACAATAGTGACGTGACCTTGAGCGACGATCTCATGTGCGCGCGTTATAAAGCGAACGAATTGGTCGAACAGGGCAGGCGATGACCACACGTCAACGCCTGCCGAGTCCAACGGACGGCTACTTTTTCATGGGATTCGCCGCGCGCAGCACCGGGTAATACTGCGAGAAGACGAAATCTATCGCATTCGTTTCATGACACTTGTTGCACTCATCGATCTTGTTGGGCTTTGACACGTCTTTGAGCGGGTACGAGTGGCCAAAGCTGAAGAAACCCCAGTTGCCCGGGTCCTTCGGGAAGAGCTTGGAATCCCTAACTGAAACTTCAAGCCCGATAAACTCCCCTTGGAAATACCCTGAACCGCTGGCCGCTTCTTTTGTGCCGACACTGACCAATTCCTTCACGATCGCTGTGCCGTCTCGATATTTACCGTTCTTTTCATAGTAGGCAAAACTCTCCGGATCCATATAGACGTTATGAAACTCAGGGAAATTCGCCTTTCCATCGTTCATATCGTTCGGAGTGAGGGGAGTTCCAATGTACACCCAATGCCGGAAGGCAGAAAATGGCGGCCTTTTCATTTTGCCCTCAGGGGTGTATTCAATCGCCCCGACTATTGTAGATGGGGGAGAGCCGGGCGGAGGAGAGCCAGCCGTTGCAGGACTAGGGCTGCCGACGGTCGACCAGGCCATTGCGCCAAGCGCGATGGTTGCTGCTAAGACGATACGTACTGTGCGACTGCCACTTGTTAAATACATACAGACCTCCTTAAGATTAGGGTGCCAATATCACGTGCCCATAGATGACACATTCGTCGGACGAAGAACCGTCATCTAGATGACAAAATGAAATAAAACCGTACAAAAACCTGGTACGAGAGCGAACGCGCTTCACATGAAGATTCCAGCATCACTCGCAACGGATTTTGTAATGGTTGCGGCACATCTCAAAACTGCTCGGCGGAATGTGTTCAACGACAAAGCCCTGATCTATGGCTCATTCGAGCCGGAGAAAGTGTATGTCGTTGAGCAAGGGTATGTGCGTCTAGGAGCGACCCAAACAGATGGTCGCCTGACTACTCGGGCATTGCTGGGAAAAGCTTCGATCTTTGGAGACCTTCCGTTCTGTCCTGCCACGTCCGAGCAAAACGGAGTTGCTGTTGCGAGCGGAGAAACCTACGTGCTCGAACTGAAACGTCACGCTTTAGAGGCAGCTGTGCAACAGGATGAGGCTTTGCGCCAGCTACTGCTGGAAATTTACGGGCTTCAGTTTCGGTTTCTTGATCGTCGACTGCAGTGGCAGTTTGTCATGCCGCTAGAGAGGCGCATTGCAACAGTGCTGTTGGACTTGATGTGTTTTGGAGGGAAGCCGTGCCCACACCACCCCGGGTACGTTCTCGATATCCGGCTGACGCATCAAGAGCTCTCAGAGCTCGTCCTGGCGGCCCGATCAAACGTGACTCCTATTCTGAACACCTTCCGTGCTCAGAACGTCATTTCCTACTCACGGGCCTATATCTGTGTTCGGACGCTCGATGCGCTGGCAAAGATCGTCGGAGACGTTGCCATACGAAATAGCGCCAGCTTGGGATCGCGTCCAGCACACTACCCACCCATATATACCAGAATACCCTAGCCCATCCCGCAGCACGCCCATCTCACGGTACCATAGGGCCTGTGCCGGGGTACGATCGTGAGACCGCCGAAGGATCGCCGAGACCTCCGCCGGCCACCCGACTCGGCAGTGGCCCAGTGCTCAGGTGTGCCGGGCAGACCATCATTAAGGAAGAAGTTCGAGCAGGTTTGTCCGCTTGTACCCGATCGGACGCCGTGCTAGCTGACTCAAATGGAGGCCTTCTATTTCACCGACGTCGAGTTGGCCGGCGGAGCCACCCTGTCGAGGGCTTCGCGGTGAGTCTCCTTGACATGCGGATGGCCCGCCGCTGCTTCGTGGGTGAGCAAATACTGTTTTTGCTCAATCCCCCCGCCGTAGCCCGTGAGTTGTCCCTGCTCGCCGATGACCCGATGGCAAGGAATAATGATGGATAGGGGATTGCGTCGTGAGGCTCCCCCGGCCGCTCGGGCTCCCTTCGGGCTGCCGACGTGGGTCGCCAATGCGGCATAGGCGATGGTCTCGCCGATGGGGAGGCGGCGCAATGCCTGCCACACCCGTACCTCAAACGGCGTCCCTCGCAGATCCAGCGTGAGTTCAGTCAGCTCGTCGAACCGGCCGTTGAAATAGGACCGTAGCCATCGGGCGGCTGCCCTGATCGATGGATGACTTCTCTGTTCAATTCGATGGCCGTGATACCACCTGGCGAGTCGTGCCTGCAACAGATGTTGCCGATCCGGCGTCACGAACTCCAGCGCACAGAGCCCTTGTGCGGACGCAACGGCTTGCATGGGCCCGATAGGGGTGTCAATGGTCTCCGTGCTCAGATACTCCATGATGGTGACTCCTTGGTCTGTCGGGTCGGTCGTGCGCATGGGGCGACGGGGACGCCCACAGCCCTATCGTCGCGTAGGCTCGCCAGGGTCGCCAGGCTTCGGCCATGGCGAGGATCTTCTGCGGCCGGTGCTCCCCTAATGCGCGCTTTACCCCCAAGTCGGTGTGCGGAAAGGCGTCCGGCCAGGATAGGGCGCGCATGGCGATGTACTGAGCAGTCCATTCACCGATTCCCGGCAGGTCTTTCAGTTGCGCGATGGTCTGGGAGATATGGGCCTTCGGGGTTAGAATAAGTGTGTTGGTGGCGACGGCCTGTGCAAGGGCCATGATAGAGGTGGCCCTCTTTGTCGTAATACCAAGGGTTGTCAAGTCACCACGGGCGCATTCAGCCAGTGTCTTGGCATTCGGGAACGTCTTGGTCACCATTGCGTTGGGCGTGATTACGGTACCTCCAAATCGCCGGGCGATGCGCCCGAGGAGGGTCCTTGCAGCTTTGATGGACACTTGCTGCCCCACAATTGCCCGCACCCCCAACTCAAACCCATCGACGGCACCAGGCACCCGCAACCCGGCAATGGGCAGCAATGCCTGTACCGCCGGAGCAACTTCCTGAGGATTGTAAAACACATCGAACAATCGCCCCACGCGTTCGAGGACCAGTGGAATTGCACGAGATAAAGACGAGGATACTGTGACGCTCAAGGCCGGTTTATGGAGACTCAGAGACACGTGGACCCATCCGACGTACGCCTTCCCCATCGATTCAAGCGCGAGACTGCGGAGGTAGTGTCTCTTGTCGACGTGCTCGACGCCTGCAATGAGTCGGTCTGCGAGAAACGCAAGCAGTGCATCCCAGGCATATGGGGGATGAAATCCGAGATCGCACTGTACCGCGTCGTCACAACGGGAGAGCGGTTTCTGAGTGTCAAAAAGTTTCAGATGGGGATCTGCTTCTTTGGAAATGGACAAAGCGATTCCTATTATCCCAGCTAAAAGCGTGTTCGTGCCATTGTTCCTACAGGGTCACGTCGGAAGGTGAGCGTGGAGATTCCCCACCTCCTCGACAGTGGTTGATGAAGTCAGCGGTGTTGGGAACAATGACATGGCGCACATTCAACATAGACATGTTGCGGTGCCCTACTTACTCAACGGACATCTTTCAACCAATACTGGACTGTTCTCAGCCTTTAATAGGCAGCCGCATTATTTCCGCCCCGCACGCACCATACGTTATGGCTATCGGTGACTTTGATGTCATGTGATATGCCCATGACAAAGCCCACGTTCCACGCGGAGGACCCTCTACCCACGAACGATGAGGCCGACCAGTAGTGGGCTGCCTGAACATTTGCGAAGGGATGGCCGGGGTGCAGCGTGGGGCCTGGTGAGACGGAGAGGTCCACTAGGCTAACCAATTCATGCACCGACGGCATTGAGGTCATCTGCTCATCTGTTGGTCACGCGCAGAACTCCCTCTCGTGAGTATGTACGTATGGAAAACCTACTACCTATCGTCGAAGGCCAATGTGGTGGTCCGAAAAGATATATTGCTGGTCTGATGCATGCTGTTCATGGCACGACGAACATTTTGACCGATCCGCTAGAGCAGCGCGATCGAGGTACGGCTCTCGCTGATGGCCAAAAGGAAAATAGCCCAAATGCCCGGTCTGTGCCGGAAATATCTTGCTGTCCTTCACAAGAACGCATAGTCCAGCAAAATACATTTCATGAACTGTGCCATCTTCATCGGGTTCGCCTAGCACCACGAATTCTTTCGCAATGGTTGTTCCTTCAGGCCACAGGCCAGTTTTCATATAAGCTGCATAAGCCCAAGGCTTCACATACGTATTTATGATTTCATTTGTTGGTATTGGGATGTTATCAATAATATTAGCCTGACCTTTCGGCAGAACGGTTGAGCCCACATGAACCCATCCACGGTAGCCGACCGGCCGATCAAGCGAACCATCCTTATTGAAAACAACCTTCTCTTCGGCTGCGGAGCCTGTTCCTACCATGAATGCCGATAAGATGAGGGTTCCAACTAGTACAACCATTTTGCAGCTCGATTTCATTGCATCTTCCTCTTTGTTTGAGAGCCAGCTCGTGGTCTTAAATAGTGACGAGAGTGCTATTATCAACGCCACTCGATGTCCAGATGGATCGAATAATGATCCCTCTGCATGATTAGGTGCCCATCAAATGTGTACGTTATCATGATCGGTCACACGTGGCGATGCCCTGCGGCCGGGACCGATAGTGCACCCCGTCTTGGCCGAGATGTCGTGAGTGTGCGACGGCGGGGATTCCCTCACCATTGAGCCGCAGGCTGTGCAAGATGTTGCCTTCCTCTTTGGTGTTTTCATCTGATTGATTAATCCGCTGACAGATGACATAGAGAATGGTCTCTTCTGGATTCAGAGTGCATTGAAACGCAGTACTCCCAGGCTGAGAGAACATGCGGTTGTTAGTGAACCATTCTCCGGGGTGGGGCAGTTGCAACCGGCTGATTTCAACCGGCTTGGTTGCGCGCTCGCCGGCAATGTCGTAAGTGCTCACGGTAGCAGCCTTATCATCTTTATCTGACCGGGGCAGATTATTGACCGTATAGAGCCGAGTCCCCTTTTTATTGGCGAGTAACCAGCAAATATCTTGCCCACTATTTTCAACAGATCCTAAAAACGTCATTTCACCATTCTTGCCGAATCGATAGACCCCGAGTTCATTGCGGGTCACGAATCCGACGTACAGCAACGGTTCGGTCGGGTGCGCCCAAATGCCGAGCGGCATCGAGGGAACACCCTCCATTCCCTTGTATTTATAGCCGGCGTTTGTCTCCGGTAGCTGTACCAGGCTTCGCTCGGTTAACCGACTGTCTCGCCCCACGTGAAAGACGTGGAGTTGTCCCTGTACACTCGGCTTGAGACCGGCCAGGAACGAGCGCGTGCCCTCGCCATCGAAGTCCACATCCACTTGAAAGTCATTGCCGAACGCAACCTCAGGATTCGAACGAGGGACATACACCTGCGTAGGTTTGTGCGAATTCTCCACGTCAATCTTGGAAACAAATCGTAACGTGCCGTTCTGTTCAATGGCGAACGAGACGTAGCTCGCCTTCGCGGCACCACGCAATGCCTCTCTTTGATGATAGTCTTCATTCCGGTTTGAGACGAGCAGCGTCGTGCCGCTCAGCGAGAGACTGTTCGGCGCGACACCGTGCGACGAAAACGGCGAACCCTTTACATGTCGTAATGATCCATCGGATTGAACATCGAAGACCGCCACGGTATTGCTGTGCGTGTTGACGGTAAAGAGACGTTTCCCGTCAGGGCTGATGATAAGCGGCGTGTCGTTGTCATGTGGACCGAGTTTGCCATGGGTGTCATTGTTGATGCCCGTGCCCCCTGTATAGAACGGATTTTCAGGCAACGGATCCAGCGTGCCATCGTCTTTTCGGTGATAACCCAGTACCGCATTTTGCCCCTCACGGATGTCGTTCGTTTGGATATACAGAAACTGGCTATGGCGAGTTGTCATCTTCAGACCTCCTTGAATTGAAAAATCATACCAGTGCGTATGCGGTCGTCCCTCAAATTGCCGTTCTTCCTGTGCTCCACCCTATGACCACCAGGGCCATTCTGCTGACGGTCTCCGACTCTCAGCATTTCCGGGCACCAATGGCTACTCTCATCTATCAGCACACACCCTTTGGTATCGGACCACCATCGGGCTCTCCGACGACGTTCACCACGTATAGCCTGCTCTCCCCTAGACGCCAATGGCAGATAAATTGAGTCGGCCATTCTCCATCGGCGGGCACCAATAGAAGCTCCCTGTTACTGGACGTGTGAACGTGAACAGTGCGTCCGCAATCCCGTCGTCCGCTCCTACCATCCGCTTCAACTGCGCTTCAAACGGGTCAAGCGAGGCCCCAAAGGCTACAAAATACAATCCACTCCCATGCTCATCGGCCCATGGCATCGAGCGGCGCAGGACGAACGCGGCCGGTTGAAAACTCTCCTGTGCCGTGCGTTTCACGTGTGCGGAGGTCGGTGCTGTAGCCAACTCTTTATTGTCCCGCCGCCGCCGACCGATCATGGCATCGTGCCGCGGATCCGACATCTCGTCGAACCGTTTCCAATCATGGACCCATCGTTGAACGGCGACGTAACTTGACCCATCGAGCATGGCCCCTTGGCCCCGCACGATGGCAGCCTTTTCCGCAAGCTTGCCTTTGGGGTTTTCGGTACCATCCTCATAACCGGTCAGATCCCGCCCCGTCCCGTACAGAAATCCTTCCGTGGACTCACAGACTGTGAACGCCGGCGTCAGCTGCTCAACCAGACGACGCTCGACATGAAAGAGTTCTCCACGGTCTTCTGCTCGAAGCCAACACCACAAAGCCGCTGGCGTTGAAGGGACTGTCAACCCACTCCCAAACTGCGTGGGGAACACCCTCAATCCAGGAATGTCTTTCCCAAGTGCGCGGAAGAGCGGTACACCCAGTCCGACCACGGTTCGCTCGCCATCAACAAGAGTCTGCAGGGTCTTGATAACGCGGGAGAGGCCGGCGATATCGTGAACGGCGAACTCTACGTACCAGGCTGCTTTGGGGAGAGGAGCAATAATCCCTGGTTGCATGATCACCATGTCTTCTTCGCGTGTGTGGACGTATTTCCTCATCTGCTACGAGAGCCGGTCTCAGTCGCGCACAGGACCTTTGTGGAGAGAGACGGCATTGATGCAAAACCGCAACCCTGACGGCTCCGGTCCATCGGGGAACACATGGCCGAGGTGAGCATCACAGACATTGCAGGTCACCTCGATTCGGTGCATGCCGTGGCTGGTATCCTGATGATAGGCCACGACCCCTGGCGAGACCGGTTGCGTGAAACTAGGCCACCCCGTATGGCTTTGATACTTGGTCGCCGCATCAAAGAGCTCTGTGCCGCAACACAGGCACTCGTACCGACCAGGTTCAAACAGTTGGCAGAGCTCCGAGCTGTGGGCCCGTTCGGTCCCCTTCAGACGGGTGATCCGAAATTGCCTGTCGGTCAGCAGTTCGCGCCATTGCGCCTCGGTCTTCTCGACACGAAAGGGAGGGGACGGATTGCCGTGCGTTGCCCAGTGCGTCACCTCATTCCACGTGAGGATGTCAACCGACGGCAAATGATGTTCTTTGTGTTCTGTCATAAACGCTCCGTTGGTGATCCATTCAACCGCGCCCTTCGGGACCCCTTTTCTACCATTGGATATTCGGGCGTCATGATCCTCAGATCCTTCTCCAAGATACTGGGTGCCTGGACCGAGTTGCCCAGATCGTAATTCTCTGCTCAGCTTTTGGGTTGACTACGCACTGTCATACGCCATTGTCTTTGACCCTGTCTGTCATCTAGATGACCATCGTGATCAACGTGCAGACATCAGGGGTCTTTCACACCATGCCGTCATCTTGCGTCAGTGCGTTCGACGGGACGATCATCAATACCTCGGCGTAGTCATTGTCACTCGGCTAAGCGGCACTGTCCCTGATCATAGTGATCAGGAACTTGTGTCACCTCAAGCGGCAAGCCTTCCGCGGTCGCCCGCCGAATGGGCGCATAGTCCGCTTCGATCCAACGTGAGCGCATCTGTTTCAACCGTCCTGATTCTTCCAAACGAAAGAGCAAGTTGTTCAAGAACCATTGGAGGCGTCGGTGCTCGTCGCTTGTCACGACGGAGAGGTCTTCCTGCGTCACAATCAGCGGAGTACCGTCTGCTTGCATCAACAGCTGCCAATCCTGCCAGACCCGCTTCGTCACATAGTCGAGTATGGAATGGTCAGACAGGATGACATCGATCTTCGGGTCTTTGGTTTCGATCGCTGCAGGGAGAGAATCGCAGACCACCAATCGGCTCTGTTTGAGGTTGGCTTGGGCATAGAGGTGAGCGGATCGTCCCTTCTGAACCGCTAGGGTCAAGCCAGTGAAGGCATCCTGAACGGCTTCGAGCGTGTCCCAATTCCCGGTCGGCTTTCCAAAGTGTGCCCGCACACGTTCTGCGATCTTAGGTTCTTGGACGATCGCGGCGATCCCGTCACCGCGAAAATAGGGAGCTGAAAACCATAACCCCGTTGGTCTTGTGCCCGGAACGGTCCCGCTTACGGACGAGACAAAGAGATCGAGCTGTCCCTCATTCATTTTAATGAACAGGTCTGGAAATCGAGTCACATGCAGGGTTGGAACGACGGAATGGGGTATACCGCAATGAGCAGACAACGCGTCCGCAACCTCGCGGATCAGTTCAATATCGAACCCGGTCACTCTGATGCCTTCGTCGGTGTACATGGCAGGAAAGATGAATGGCCGAAACGGTTCAACAGAAATACCGACACGTAATCGTCCGCCAGCGCATATGGATGACAGCTCATCGCGGTTCAATGGATGGACCATGGTGGCTGCGTCGTACACCAGTCCGCACCCCTGCAAGAAGACCACTGCCAACAGCATCAGGATACGGAGCATGACGCGTGCATCGATGGCTTGTCTCATGTCATCAATCAACGACATAACATTAGAGTCGAAATCCAACCGTGAATAACCATTGCTCAGACAGGTCAGACTGTCCCTTGAAATCGATTTCAAATCGCGTGTATTGAAGACCCATGTCGACCGACAGCCCATGGGTCACTGGGAATCGCACCCCGACCTGCCCACCGTAGAGATACCCCGGAGAATGTTCACCATGTCCAGGGAGGGTTCCACCCAACATCGCTCCAACGTATGGCACTGCACGATTTTCCAGCGGCCCGAAGAGCACATGTCGAATGACTCGATTGATCGGCCAGGTTTTTGGAAAATCCAAGTAGTCGATGAAATTATTCCACCGGGGGTTGAGGTACAACGAATGTTGATCCGTGGTGAACGTCGGAGTGTGGTGGCTGTAGTACTGGTAGATGGCTCTCACTTCAAGTGGTCCGTACTGAAGAGCAGTGAACCCTGCTTGAAGCATAAGGACCCGGCGCGTTGGCGCAAACGTTCGGTGATTGAAGGACACATCGAAGTTAAAGGGCCGGAGGGGGAGCATGTTGAGTACGGCTTCCTGAGCAGCGACCTCGCACGGCAGCGCTGAGGCGAAGAGTAGCAGGATGAGAAGGAGTCCAGAGCCGTAGCCATACGCCTTCAACGCCCACCTGCTCACGCAGTGTCGTCCAATCATATCGGCCGTTGTGGAAACGTTTGCCTCAGGAGAAATATGCCGCGCCATCGAACCCACGCCAACCATGCGTCGGTCAATTTGATTCCTACATGAAGATCGCACGCATGTAACTTAAATGGCTTCACTCGATGTCCTGATGAAAGATACCAGGGGGGGGCCATGGAGCTCTGTCTTCTAGATGACAGACAGCCGTGGTTAATCTGAGGTAAACGCAGTGCATAAATATCTTGTGGTGTTTGAGAATCTGCTCCTCCGGCCATCAATAAAGATGGTTTGAATATATGGAGGGGTGTGGAACAGGCTGCGCCGCTCTTTTCTAGACTGAGAGAGCAATTGTACATGGAGCCGGTCAGAAGACGATGAAGCTTCCTCTCACAATTGCGGCTCCGCTTCTTACCTCATTAGGTGCCTTGCGACCTATTCGCAGGACCAAGCTGAATCATGGAGCGATCGTATACAAGACTCTCGCGGTTGGCCGAACATACGTGGTACAGGAGGGTTGCATTCGGCTCATTCACATTGAGGGCGACGGACGCACCAATTTCTGGGATTTAATAGGTGCTGGAGGAATGTTTGGAGATCTGCCGTTTGCTCTCACTACGTCTCAACACATAGAGCATGCCATGGCGAGTGGCCCAACCTACCTCTGGGAGTTTTCTCGTGCTGCGTTGGAGAGGGAAGCGGAGCGTAGTCAAGCGTTTAATCGGACCCTCCTGAGAACATATGGGGCCTTCTTAGGCTTTGGAGAGCGGCGCCTCCGGTGGCGACTCACCAATCCATTAGCACGTCGGGCGGCCCTTGTTCTCATCGATCTTTTGGTTCTCGGCGCAGGGCCATGCCCTCACGGGCCTGGTTATTTGATACAAATTCGAATGACTCAAGAGGAATTCGCCGAACTCCTCGGTGTCGCTCGTCAAACACTCAACTCCCTCATGAAAGAGTGGAAGAGGAAACAGATAGTCTCCTACACCAGGTCCTGTTTCTGTATTCGTAACCTGGAGGCACTTCAGGCGATTGCGTCCTAATATCCGGTGTCATCATCGATACAAGTCGATGGACGCGAGTTTGTCCTCAGCATAGTCATCGCATGGAGGTTGGGCAGGATCCCGAGACGACTGCTCTCGTTCCGCCCATTTCAGAACAGAGATGAACGGGAAAGAGGATATCGCCCGAAGTGGTTGGCTGATGGATCGTATCTGAGTGATTCCTTCTGATTCCGGACCATCAGGGGCTGACTGCGATCCATCTTATTGTAAGGCACCATGAATAAGAGGCCTCCATCATGAGGATTCCAGACTCGCTCTCCACAAGATTGCTCACTGCTCTCCAGAGCCTCCATCCCATCCGGCGACGCAGGCTGAAGGACAAGATGTTGGTATATGAGTCCTTCATGCCTGGGAAAACGTATGTCATCGAGGCCGGGTATGTCCGCATTGTCTCTGCGGAAGCCAGCGGCCGATACGTCACTCGTTTGTTGTTAGGAGCCGGGGGGATTTGGGGAGACCTCCCCTTTGGGTTGACGACCTTCCAGAATGCAGAATCGGCAGCCGCAAATGGGACGGCCATCGTGCTCGAGTTTGATCGATCGAGTATTGAAAAGGCCTCCAGGATTGATGAGTCTCTCCGGCAGGGGCTTTTGGAAACCTATGGCCATCAGTTGCATTTCCTTGATCGTCGGCTGCAGTGGCAGCTGACCTCGCCGTTACAAAAGCGCGTTGCGATGGCACTCGTTGATCTGATGTGCTTCGAGGGACGGCCGTGCAACCATGGTGTCGGTTATGTCGTGGATGTCCGGATGACACATGAGGAGCTTTCTGAACTTGTCGGGGCCTCTCGCCCCAATGTGAGTGCCATTATGAAAGCTCTGAGTGACCAAGGCGTCCTCTCTTACAGACGGGCCTATGTGTGCGTGCGAGACCTTGACGCTCTCGGTCGCATCGCGGTGCCTGATTTCATACAGGCCAAAGGTCTCCATGATTTGTCGTCTAGATGACAGAAAATCGGATGAACAAAATGTAGGATTGCGTCGTCATTCAACCACTCCGTATGTTGGAGTGATGATAACTGTCTTTGAGGAAAGGGGAAAATCATGAAACACATGCTGTTCGGAGTTGTTGTTCTCGCATGCGGAGCTATTGGGCTGACCGGATTATCCAATGCAGAAGAAGAGAAACCGTTCGCACTGAACGTCGACGTCGCCACGGGGGCTCTCCGTGTGCCAGACAACTACACAGAATGGCCCACGCTTGGTACATGGGCTCACGCCAATACCGATGAGAAATTGGAAAAAAATGGACCCGGTCTTCATGAATACCACACGGTGTACACGCAGCCTTCAACGATTGCCCATTATAAAAAAACAGGGCAGTTCCCTGACGGCGCGATATTGGTCAAGGAACTCTTAAATGCGGAGACGATGGCAATGAGCACAGGACCTGCGGTCGGTCATGCCACTACCGTCAAGGGCTGGTTTGTTCTCGTACGCGACACAAAGGGGCGGTACAAAGATTCGCCGGTCTGGGGAAATGGATGGGCTTGGGGTCTCTTTAATAAAGGCGATATGACCCATTCCGTCACAAAAAACTACAAGGTAGAGTGTATCCCTTGTCATATTCCTGCCAAGAGCCTTGCTCCTGCAACTGCTGCAGATGCGGATAAATGGATCTATACGCTTGGCTATCCGATTCTGCAAAAACAATAGGTCAAGGCGTATGTCCGTGTAGTGACTCTTAAGGGGATGGTTGGCGGATGGTGATGCTCCATCCATGTTCCTGATGACGACGCACATTCAATTCGACAATACCTATGCCAGGGAACACGAAGGCACGTATGTTCCCTGGCAGCCCGCCAAAGTGCCTTTGCCAGAAATTCTTCGATTGAATACAAGCTTGCGGCACACAAACCCGCTGTACATTCCACGGAACCATCGTGTGGAAGAAGCGCTGGCTGCAGCCACCGATCACGCAGACCTAGCACCATTCGATCGCCTGTTGAACGCCGTCACTCGACCGTTTGAGCAAGATCCTGAGTTGGATGCCTATGCCTCTCCTGCTCCTGTTGAAGTGACGGCCTGTTATCAAACGTTCTGCGGTACGTGAAGACGCCGCCTCCTTGTTGTTGCTATACGGAGAACCTAGGTCATCAATGATGTCTGTGGGGTACATCGTCGTCATGTGTTTCTCTATAGACCAAGACCGTCAACGGTTCACCTTTGCGGAAATACGGTCTCTTTATGCAAGAGTCGTCGGCCTCTCATTCGCTTGGATGATAAGGAGCGTCACATGAGTCAGAGGGAAACGGCTATACTCGCCGGCGGTTGTTTTTGGGGCATGCAGGATCTTCTTCGCAAGCTGCCAGGAGTTCTCTCGACCAGGGTGGGCTATAGCGGCGGCGATGTGCCGAATGCCACGTATCGCAACCATGGAACCCATGCAGAAGCTATCGAAGTCGTGTTTGACCCTGGCAAGCTGACGTTCCGTAATCTGTTGGAGGTGTTTTTTCAGATCCACGACCCCACCACACTGAATCGCCAGGGCAACGATGTCGGCCCGTCGTATCGATCAGGAATTTACTACACGTCAGAAGCCCAACGCCGAGCAGCAGAACAGGTAATCGCAGAGGTGAATGCATCAGGTCTCTGGCCCGGTAAGGTGGTCACGGAGGTTCGGCCCGCAGGACCATTTTGGCTGGCGGAACCGGATCATCAGGATTATCTTGAGCGGAATCCCCACGGATATACGTGCCACTTTCCAAGACCTCATTGGAAGATACCACCTCAAGCCGGTTCTTGATGAGAGAGCGCTCATCATTTCGGAGGGGGGATCTTGCAGTAATCACCAAGCCGTTACCGGTCGAATGTGTTTAGACTCAACAGGACGCCGGCTAGGGCCTCTTTAACAGAAGGAGCGTGCGATGAATTCAATGAGAGCACAACAGAACGTGGTAGCAATGATGGCCTTGATTCTTTGGTTTCTACCATTCAACCAACAGACTATGGCAGCTGACCCTGAGGGGGGACAACAGCGTTCCTGCGTCCAACCGAGGAAGACTGCGAACGCTCCAGAAGACGTCTTCACGAAGACGAACCCGCTTCCGGCATCCAGCGACGTTCTCCAAGCAGGAAAAGGACTGTATCTTCACGACGCGAAACCGATGGCCTGCGCTCTGTGCCACGGCAAGCGGGGAGAGGGGAAAGGACCGGTCAGCGGGGGAATGATGCCGCCAGCGCGCGATTTCACATGCAGCGCGATGATGCGTGAGATCTCGGATGGGCAGCTGTTCTGGATTACAAAGCACGGCTCTTCAGGCACAGGGATGATGGCGTTCCCGGATTTGTCGGATGAGGAAGTGTGGCAGCTTGTTCACTATATGAGAAGCCTCGCAAAATAAAAGAGGCCTTCTGACATCTGTACCTCAAGACTTCGCCTGAGAAGCGGCGAACCCTCATCGGGTTTCAGCAACCAGAGCTATTCAACGAACTGCAAGGCCGAGCCCAGGTGGAAGAGGGTTGCTGCTCGCCCACCCACAGCTGCACGTCAGGCATTCTCAAGACCATGTTTGTTCCTCTGAAATCAACACGAAGCTTGATTTCAGGGGAAGCATTTCCATCGTCACGTACCAGAAACTCGTATTTCTTGTCTTATACATGACAGAGATTTGTTTACTCGCCATATAGAGTGCGAACCAAAGCCACGACACCAGATTTATCTACTACGAGTAAGCAGAGGAGTCATCGCACCGAACACAGCTCCCTGTTAAGCCTCTCCGGTGGACAAAATCTGACGGACAATCGAACACTGGCGCAGAAGCTATGTGTGTTCACACAGTTGTCTGAGGCGATTGCCAGATCCAGGAGACAAGAACTCCGGCATTCAAAACGCTTTGAACGGAAATTGGTGATATTCGTGAAACTGCCGTTAATGACATCATGTGGGTGGTCCTTCCTCGTTTTGTTGTTGCTGTCTTCCCAGGCTCAAGCTGAAACTGATGAGAAGGAGGCGAAGGCTGATGCAGGCTCTGAATCAGGGTGGCATGTCGGTGGAGAAATGAATGCGTTCTATACCGACGACGTCGCGCTGTTCTCGGCGTCTCAACGATTGTCGCTGCAAGAGGATCCTACACAACCGGTCATTCAGACCACCGGCCAAGGTTCAAGCGGTGTGTTTGAACCCTTTGCCCACGTCACGCGATCATTTCAGTCGAGCTGGGGGAAAACGGACCTGACGGCGCGAGCCCAAGGGTTTGTCTTTACCGACCAGACCGCTTTTTCTCATGGCACGTATGGCGCACAGCTGACTCAAGCACTCCCAGGAGGAGAGACTATCTTCCGGATGCGGTATCACTACGGGCCGCACCTATTCTTGGGCAATCACGGCCCTGGCGAGTTACGGTCATCGGATCGCGGGGGCGAGTACGTAACGACACACTTTGGAACGGCAGAGCTGGAGCGTAAACTGCTCGAGAATCTCACCATTCGCGGGTTAGCCCGATACGGAGACCGATCGTACAACGAGAGTTTTGCCCATCGGAATACTCGCTTTTGGACTCTTGGGACCCATGTCATGTGGGAAATCAAGCCGGGAATCGGATTGTTGGTCGGATACCACTACGAACGAGGGCTGGCTGATGGGAGACACAACCCACAAATTGGAGAGGACATCTCCTATGTCACACATTATGTCGAAGCAGAGCTGGAGGCACGTGTGACGGACAAGCTCACCTTGATCGGTGGTTTCGACCTTGAGCGAACTAGTTATACGTCAGGTATCCCTGGTGACGACTTTCTCGGCACGCGTGAAAGAATTTATCAGGGAGAAGTCATGGCGCGATATCAGTTGACTGATGCGCTCGCACTTTCGATCGGGTATCTACACGGACGATGGAAACTCAGCTATGAAGACGAGGCAGCCAAAATAAACACCGTTACAGTCGGCAGTCTGTTTCGATTTTAATCACATGGCTTCTGTCTGACCCTCTTCCCCTGCGATAGACTTGCCGTCTCTTGATTTCGTAGGAGTGTATGGAAAGAAATAGGAAAAAGTCGGGAACTGATGATAAACCGAAGGTGAGAAGTTGTATTTCGGCTTGTCCTAACGGCAAAAACGAATCCTTCCTGCGCTGGTCAGCAGGCTGTGTGAGCACCTGAAGAAGCTAGGTACTAACCCTACGTGTTCCCGGCGTGTTCTCTCCACAGCAAAATAGGCCCAAATTCCCCTCAATTGGGCTGAGCCAAACTGAACACGTAAAACAGCGAAACGCTTCTACTGGAGAGGCGTTTCAATGCCATGACAAGGGTTTGAGTGGAGGTCTCGGAGAGGATTAGGAAACCGTTGCTCTATCCAACTGAGCTACGGGGGCGTAGGGCGAACTGTAGCGCACTGGCAGGCAGATTGGAAGGGGAGGGTAGATACTTCCTGCTCTTCCGTCAGCCGCAGCATCCGCCGGCGAAGACTTGCCGCTGTCTGTGGGCGTTCCAACAGGCAGGGCAAAGTTGGACGGTGGAATGGGTCAATCCATCGACCGATTCGATTCTCTGCTCCACGACCATCCCGCAATCCGAACAGGGGCCTGCTGCAGTCTCCAACTGTCTATGCGCTTCGACCATCATGCGCCATCACCTTGGTGTTCGGGCGAATATGTTGATTGCACACGGATGACATAAACGCCCGTGCTTGTCGGGAACCGGTCAGGACCCAGAACCGTTTCACCGGTGAACCGACCGTGGCTGTCCCTAATCCCGCTTGGAGGTGTTTGACACGATCATCCAAGGCTGCCACCGTTTTTTCCAACTGGAGGATCCACTCCTTCGTGACGGGGGTTGGTTCTGGCATGATTCCACTCCTCTCTGCTAACGAGCGCAATGCCGAATGACGCCGATAACAAGCCCTTCGATCTGAAACTCGTCGGATGGGTGAACCAGAATCGGCTGCATCGTGTCGTTGGCCGGACGCAGCTCGATGTGACGCTCTTTCTTATAGTAGATCTTGATCGTCGCTTCACGATTGACCAAGGCCACGACCGTTTGTCCGTTCTTCGCCGTTTCTTGTTTGCGGACGATGACCAAGTCGCCGGGGAGAATGCCCTCATCCTTCATCGATTCGCCCTTGACTTTCAAGGCGAAGGTTTTTCCGTCGTGGAACATGCTCGGGGGAACGTCGACCAGTTCCGCTTGTGAGACTGGTTCGATCGGAGTCCCGGCGGCAACAAGGCCGGCCATGGGAATCTCCGTCTTTTGTCGCAATTGATTCAGCACGACGGAGACGATGCCGGGAATTTTCCGCATGCCGGCTTCATACCGTGCGACGGAGACGCGAGTCGTGTGCAGGGCATCAGCCAGTTGTTGCTGCGTGAGACCTAATTCTTCTCGAAGGCGTCTGACGTCTTGTGGTTTCATTATGTATCCATTGGTAACACATCGAGCGACTCTCGTCAAGCGGATCCAGATGTGTGGAGGGTTTCATGTTCGAGGTGAGGCCGCCTCTTGAAGGTATTTAGAAAAACGAGTCATGGCCGGATGTGGCTGGGTAGGCTCGATCGTCCTGCTGACTAAAAACTAGGCAAGAAGCTCGATCTGAGCGCATAGCGTGTGTTCGGCAACCGTGGGGATACGTAACCACAGACTTATCCACAGAAACTGGGGAGAGGGGCGCTATTCCACGAACTCTTCGTTCAGCGCGACTGTTTTGATATGGGCAAACACGAGCTGGCCTAGTTTCAAACCTAACAACATCAGCGATTTTCTCGTGATACTGGCCACGAGCGGGGTGCCGATATCCAAGACGACGTCTACGGAGGACTGATCGATTTCCCGGACTTCTACGACCGTGGCTTTCAGGATATTCAAGATGCTGGTCGGCACGACTGTTTGCGCGAGGACCAGACTGACATCGTTGGAAAAAATATGGACACGCAGGGCTTGCCCGACAGGCACAGACTGAATCGGAACAAACAGCGCGTGGTTGTTGAAGTCCAACTGAGTCAGTCCGTATTGCAGGTCATGATGTATGACGCGCGCGTTCAAGATGGCGCCGATTCGATGCAGCCCCAACTGTCCTCTGAAATGCAACGTGGTGAACACCTCATTGAGCAGGCCGGTGCCGACGACGTGGCCTTCTTTCATGAGGATGACACGGTCTGCCAGTTGAAGGATTTCCGTCAGTCCATGACTCACATAGAGCACCGGGATGCGGAGGTGCTCATGAAGCTGACGGATGAAGGGAAGGACCTCTTGCTTCCGCTGAAGATCAAGCGAGGCAAGGGGTTCATCTAATAACAGTAGTTTGGGACTGGTCAGCAGTGCGCGCCCGATCGCCACCCGTTGTTGCTCTCCGCCGGAGAGCTTATGAATTCGGCGATCAAGCAGATGGCCGATTCCCAGAATCTCAATCACCTGTTCCGGAGCAACTCGGCGCGCTTCAATGGAGATTCGTTTATAGCCGTACAGAAGATTCGAGCGCACGTCATAATGAGGAAACAGGCGCGGCTCTTGAAAGACATACCCGATCGGGCGTTCGTAGAGCGGTAGACAGCGCCCGCGGCTCTCATCCTGCCAGACCTCCTCGCCGAATTGCATGAAGCCCTGCGGTGCCCGTTCGAGTCCGGCCAGACATCTCAACAGCGTGGTCTTGCCTGATCCAGAGGGGCCGAAGATGGCAGTAATGCCTGATATCGGCACATCGAGATTCACGTTCAGACGGAATGTCGACAACGGCAGGTCGAATCTGGCTCGGAGGTGACTCATGAGACGTGGATGGGAAATCGACGGTTCACGACGTACACCGCCAGCAAGACGAGAAAGGAAAAGGTCAACAAGATGGCCGCGATCGCATGGGCTTGGCCATACTCCATGGCTTCCACATGCTCAAAGATCGTCGTGGAGAGGACTCGCGTCTGTCCAGGAATTGACCCGCCGACCATCAGCACGACGCCGAACTCCCCGATTGTATGGGCGAACCCGAGCACGATGGCGCTGATATATCCCCGCAGAGCGATCGGAGAGACGACGGTCAGGAAGGCATCGAGTTTTGAGGCGCGAAGCGACCAGGCTGCTTCCAGGGGGGCTTTTCCGACGGCTTCGAATGCACCCTGGAGAGGCTGGATCACAAACGGCATGGAGTAGAAGACCGAGGCGATCACGAGTCCGGTGAACGTGAAGGCAAGGCTGACCTGTGCTACCCGTCCGAACGGCCCATAGGGACCGAGCGTAATAAGCAGGTAAAACCCAAGCACGGTGGGAGGAAGCACGATGGGAAGCGCAACCAGTGCCTCAATGATCGGTCTGATGCGTGAGCGGGTATGGGCCAGCCACCAGGCGAGCGGAGTGCCGATGAGAAGGAGTACGATCACCGTCGTCGTGGCCAGTTGCACGGTGACCCACAGGGCACTTAGATCGAGGTCTGTCATTCCCATCCTCTGTTGCTACTTCAGCTCATAGCCATAGCGTTCGATGATTGCCTGCGCTTTCAGGCTACGAAGAAACTCCATGAGGGCTTTCGCAGCTGCATTATCGTTTCCCTTCGTCAGTAAGATGGCATCCTGTTTGATGGGCTCGTGTAGATGTTTTGGCACGTCCCAGCGACTGCCTGTCCCCTTGATCTTCGGGTCTAGCACCTGTGACAACGCGACAAACCCCAATTGCGCATTGCCGGACTCAATGAATCCCATGGTCTGTCCCAAGTTTTCCCCCATGACCATCCGAGGCTGTACGTTCTCCCAGACTCCCAGCTTTTGCATGGTCTGTATCGCAGCTACTCCATAGGGAGCTGTCTTGGGATTCGCGATGGCCAGATGTTTGAAGTGCTCGGAGCGGAGTGTCTGTTCTCCCTTCATGAGATCAGGATTGGGACTCCAGAGCACGAGACGGCCGATCGCATAGGTAAAGCGAGATTCCTTAACGCCCAATCCCTCGTCTTCCAAGAGTTTGGGCCGTTCTACATCGGCCGACAAGAACAGGTCGAAGGGCGCGCCGTTCTTAATTTGCGAATAAAAATTTCCGGATGAACCAGCCGCGACTCGAAGTGTATGACCGGTCGCAGTCTCGAATGCAATCGCGATTTCACGGAACGGCGGAACAAAGTTGGCTGCAACGGCCACCACTGCTTGCTCGGCAAATGCCGGTGCCACCGCCAGACTTGAGAACACACACAAGCACCATGCGAGGAGTCTCTGTATCATGACTCATCCTTTCTAGATCCGGACTCGAATCGCTGCATAAAAATAATCACTATCTTTGTTTCCACCGGCCGGCATTTGGGTCAGGATGGCGGAGCTATCGAAATACGAGCCTTTGAACCAGTGGACGTATCCCACATCGAAATCCAGGTTTGAGGTGACGGCCCATTGCGCTTGAAGCTCGACGTCATGCCCTAACGATGTGCCGGCGTTTCCGGTGGTATCCCGCAAACCGGAACTGCCGAAGAAATCTCTCTCCTGTGCCAGGTACCAGACACGATGCTTGACCATCAACGTCCAATTTGCCGTGGGGTTGAGGAAGAGGCGCCAACCTGGTGAGATCAGGTTCGTTCTGGCGAACGGTCCCCAGGTTCCGGTTGGTCCGTATTCCCACCGTCGAGCGCCGAACAAGCTGTCAAACCCTTCATCCTGGTTGTCGTCTGGCTGACGATCGCCGCTGGCATAGTCGAACTGAAACAGGAGTCGAGGGGTCCACGCCGTGTTGAAGGTATAGCCGAGTTCCACATGTTGAAGATAGGCGAAGTGGTCGGTGACGCCGCGACGACCGGTTTGCCACGCGGTCTCGATTTCATAATCCGGTTCCCCCGGCTTGGGGTCCTTATACAGGCGGCCTCCGGCCGTCGAATAGGTCCGATGCGCAGTTCCGTTGGGGACTCGCTGATCGTTCAGGCCGAAATAAAAGGCATCCACTTGAAACCAGGGAAAATGTTTGCTCTCCAGATAGGTGCCCCAAAACAGGAGGTTGTGATATTGCTGATCCAGCCTCACGTCGTTCCGTACGACCGGTTGTGTCGCAAACGCCCGAATTCGCCAGGTATTTCCCTGCGAAAGTTGCCAGTGAAATCCATCGAACGAATTCACGGTGTTTCGGAATGCATTTCGTGCGATCAACCGTCGGCTTCCAAAGTCCATGGTCATGCGGCCGAAGTGAAGATCGGTGCGAAGTCCGGTTCCTAAGACGTTGTGCAGGGTTAAGGCCCCAACCAACTGTAAGACATCAAATTCATTGACGGTGGTCGTATCACGAAAATCTCCGGGGTCCTTATCCAAAAATGAACGCGAATCCTGTCCCTCGAACAAGAGTCGCAAAGGGCCGTCGCCGCCTAAGCCGACACGCATACGCGACCGTAAGGCGATCTGGGCGTCCGTCCGTCCGTTCCCGATCGCTTGGCTGGCTCGCCAGGGGTGGTCATAGGATTCGAATCGAGTCCGGTTTTCGAATCCGAGATCCAGCCAGTCCGGTAGGCGGAGCAGAGACCGTTCGTAGTGAATCCAATCCATTTCTCGCCGTCGATTCAGGACTGCATCAGCCGGTTCGATCCAATTATTCCCGGTGCGATCAGTGGTTTTGAAATAGTCTTCATCGGTGATCACGTGCTTGTCGTGTATGAGCTTGAGCACCGGGTCTTCGGTGTTCTTAAACTCCCATTTCCCGTCTTTCTGAACCAGTTCGCCATACTCAACGGCCTGTACCGAGCCCGTTCCTGTCAGAAACAGCGCGGCGCTGAGGAGGTTGTAGAAAAGAATCCTGCTTATCAGGCGTGCCATGCTCGGACCTTTCCGGTCTCACTGGTGTCGTAGCCGCCGAGCGCGGCAATCTCGTTGCGGAATGGGCGGCTCGTCAGCGTCTCAAAGAGGTGCGTGAGGGTCGGATGGGACTTGAGGTACGACTTCGGTACGACCAGGTCATACCGCGCTGTTTGGAGCGGCACGAAATCCAAGTTGAACTGTTGGGCAGCGGACCGGATGCCGATTCCCACTTCAGCTTGACGCTGTGCAATGGCTCGTGCGACGTCGACATGCGACGATACAACACGGTCATACCCTCGAACTTGTGCTGGGTCTATTCCGGATGTCCGTAATCGTTGATCGAGCAGCAGTCTCGCTCCAGAACCCTCTTCGCGGTTCACGAGTGTCACCATTGGTTCTGTGAGATCGGCGGTTGAGCGAATGGACAAGGGATTCCCGGCGCGGACCAGCAATCCTTCTTCCCAGGTGGCAAAGGTCACCACCTCGTAACCTGATCCTTTCAGTGCTCGCCTGAGAAACGGCAGATTCGATTCGTTCGTCACCGGATCGAAGAGATGCATGCCGGCCACATGGACTTCTCCACGTTGCAAGGATTGGAGGGCTGCCATGCTGCCCATCGTCCAGCCGACGACGGTGGTTCGGTCTTTGTGACGCCGCAAATGTTCGCCGATCAAGAAAATTGCCGGGTCACAGCCGGCCACGGAAATCTCTTGCTCGATGGCATCGCGATCCCGCGAGAGTGTCACATGGACCGTACTGCCAGACGGCGTCCTGTTTGTTTCGGTGACATAGCCGTCGGCAGGGACGGCAAAGGAGAGTTGTTCGCCCAAGTCCGTGACGGGCCGTACGATCGTGCGTTTTCCAACGGAGGAGACCTTGACGCGCACCGGGTGACTGTTCGTCTCAGTTGAGGGGAGGTGGCCGATCAGCGTGCCTTCAATGATGTCTTCGGTTGGGACAAGGCTGAAGAGGTCTTCCACATGGCAGGCCAAGACCGAGGCCAACCGGAGGGCCACCGCCGTCGTCGGCAAGTAGAGGTTCGATTCGATAGCTGAGATGGCTTGCCGGGTTATGCCTGCTCGTGCAGCAAGATCACCCTGGGAGAGGCCTCGTTGTGTGCGAATCGCTTTGAGGCGATTGGAAAATGCCGACGCTGTGTCGAGTTGTTGCTCGTGAAGTTCCATGATCACTGATAGCAATAATAATTGCTCAATGTCAAATTCTAAAATAAATTATTACTATAACTAGTTATAAATAAACATTATTTTAAAATTTAAGTGACAATAAATAATTACTACTCAATTATGATCTAATTAGTGTAGTATGTGTGACACATTTCGGAGTAGTTGAAGAATGTGTGGAGGTTGCGATGACCATGTATGCACGAACAGTTCTTTTCGGGCTCAGTTTGCTTTGTGTGGCCGTTCCTCCGGCCATAGCGGAGACCATCCGGGTCGGCCATTTCCCGAACGTGACCCATGTGCAAGGTCTGGTTGCGCATCATCTCTCACGGACCGGACATGGATGGTTCGAGGAACGGCTGGGTAAAGACGTGAAGATTGAATGGTATGTCTACAATGCCGGTCCGAGTGCCATCGAGGCGATCCTGGCCGGTTCGGTGGATCTGACCTATGTGGGGCCGAATCCCGCGTTGAACGCGTACGCGAAATCGAACGGAGAGGAGATTCGACTCCTTGCTGGTGCTGCAGCAGGTGGTGCCGCGTTGGTTGTACAGTCGGATTCCAGCCTCAAACAGCCGGCAGATTTCCGTGGGAAAACTATCGCGACTCCACAGCTCGGCAATACCCAAGATATTGCCTGCCGCGCCTGGCTGGCCAACGGTGGATTGAAGATCACCCAGACCGGCGGAGAGGCCTTCATCGTTCCGACGCCGAATCCTGATCAAATCTCGTTGTTTCAACAGCGAAAGCTCGATGCGGTCTGGACGGTCGAGCCCTGGGTGTCCCGTCTTGAACGGGAAGCCGGAGGCAAGGTGCTGCTCGAACAGTCGAAAGACAGCGTCACGGTGCTTGTGTCAGGGGTGAAATTTGTGAAGGGGAAGTCTGAATTGACGAAAAAGTTTGTCCAGGCTCACCGTGAACTCACGGACTGGATCCTCGCGCATCCCGAGGAGGCGAAGAAGATGGTCCTGGAAGAGTTATCGGTGGAAACACAAGCCAAAGTTTCAGCGGAGTTGATTGCTCAGGCATGGAAACGGATCATGCTGCGCTCCGATGTCTCGATCGAGGAGTTTCAGCAGTTTGTGAGCAACGCGCAGCGTGCGGGGTTTATGCGCACGACGCCGGATTTGGCGCGACTCATTGAAAGGCTTCAGTGAGATGGAGAGTCAGGTTTCTGCTACGGATACTGTTCCAACGAAGCTGGTGCTCGAACATGTCTCAAAGTGGTTTCGGACCAGCTCACTGCATGTGCAGGCACTGGACGATGTCACCCTTCGCATCGCTGAAGGGGAGTTCGTGTGTTTGGTCGGTCCGAGCGGGTGCGGCAAATCGACCTTGTTGAACCTGATCGCGGGCCTCGATCGGGCGGATCGTGGGACTGTGCAAGCCGATGGCCAGACGATCAGCGGACCTGGACCGCATCGCTTGATGATGTTTCAGGAGGCGGCGCTGTTTCCCTGGCTCACGGTGCTGGGAAACGTCCTGTTCGGCCTGAAACTCGTCAAAGGGCTGAGTGCGTCGGAGCGTCGGGAAAAGGCCGAGTACTTTTTGGAACTCGTGGGTCTGAAGCGCTTCATGCATTCCAACGTGCATGAGCTCTCAGGCGGCATGAGGCAGCGTGTGGCGCTCGCTCGATCGCTGGCGCCGAATCCCAGTGTGCTGTTGATGGATGAGCCGTTTGGCGCGCTGGACGCACTGACGCGGGAACAGCTCTATGGTGATATCCAGCGCATCTGGAGCCAGCACCGGAAAACGATTGTCTTCGTGACGCATAACGTGCGTGAAGCCGTGTGTCTGGGCGATCGAGTGATTCTGTTTTCACCCAATCCCGGGCGAATCAGAGAAGAATTCTCCATTCCGCTCCCTCGCCCGCGTGATATCAACAGCGTGGACCTTGCTCGGTACTCCACGGAAATCACCCGTGTGCTGAAGGGCTACGTTCAAAATGAGGTTGCCGGATGATCGCTCGTTGGGCCATCGCGTCGCTCTTTTTTGCTTGTTTGATCGGTCTCTGGCAGCTTGCCGTCAACGCGCAGATTTGGTCACCGCTGCTCCTGCCGTCCCCGTCCAGTGTCTTCATTTACCTCTGGTCCGCTCTTGAAGATGGCACCCTGTGGGAGGCCACACTCGTGACGGTGCAGCGCCTTCTCATCGGATATGGGCTGGGCATTCTCATCGGCCTTCCATTAGGGCTTCTGACTGCGTCCTTCAGATGGTCTCAAGATACGATCGGCGTGCTTGCCTTGGGTCTTCAAACGCTTCCAAGTGTCTGCTGGGTTCCCCTGGCGCTGCTTTGGTTCGGGCAAACGGAATCTGCCATGCTGTTTGTTGTGGTGATGGGAACCTTGTGGTCGCTGATCATCGCCACGGATACCGGTGTGCGGACGATCCCACCAATCTACAGCCGCGCTGCCCGTAGCATGGGATCGTCAGGCTTCCATACCTGGACTCATGTGATTCTCCCGGCGGCTCTTCCGTTTCTGTTGAGCGGCATGAAGCAGGGCTGGGCCTTTGCCTGGCGATCGTTGATGGCCGCGGAAATTTATGTGACGATTCTGACGGGATTCGGCCTCGGGCATCTGTTACATTACGGACGAGAGTTGAGCGCGATGGATCAGGTGATCGGGGTCATGCTGGTCATCGTCATGATCGGACTCGCGGTGGACAAAACGCTCTTCGCTCCGGTTGAACGATTTCTGCATCGCCGATGGGGAACTGCGCGTGGGTAGATGACCTCGCTGATGGTGTTCGTCAAAAAAGGCTGGATTCTTGACGCTGTGCTCTGGATTGTGCTGATCTTCTGTGTGCTCCCTGCACAGGCAGAGAGCGGGTCTGTAGCGAATACATCACTCGACGACATCCCTGCCTCGCCACTTCTCTACGTCTCGGACTACATTTCCTTTGTCGGGCAAGACAGTCAGGGGAAAGTGGCCTTCGCGATCGACAACAGTCGCGGGCGAGATGGGGAGGCCTATCAAGCGCAACACTTTCTCGTCTTGCACGATGAGAACACCGGATGGGTGCGGCTTGACGGCAACAGCCGCTATGAGAACGCCGGGAAGGAGCTGAAGACGATCCCCGATTCGCCGTCCTTCCACTTTCAGGGCAGTCCTAAAACAGGCATGACCATTGTCGGTGAGAGCAATCGTCTCACATTGACGATCGATCCGATTTCACTGCGAACGAGCCGGCAGGATCATGGTGCAGTCATGTGGATGGGTTCAGCCCCTGCTGTCCTGACCTGGCGAGATCGAGTTGTTTCCGGACGGGTCGTCTATGAGCACCTTCTGATGCCGGACTTCAACCGTCTCACGCGCACCTATTGGGACCTCTGGAGCGGATACCAAGGATTCTATCTGAAAATCGGCACAGATGGTGATGTGTATGTCCACCGGCAGCACAGTGAGCGCCTTGCCCCATTGATGGGCGTCCTGGATGGATGGACGGCGTTTAGTGGTGTGACCGGGTCGATGAAGGATCTGAACATTGAGGTGATCGACCATGGACTGGCCCGAGGGTTTTTTCGCTGGCCGACCGCTTGGCGCGTCACGTGGACGGGGCCACAGGGGGCGGCTGTCCTGACTCTCACACAGGTATCGAGGACCGGTATCTGGAGCTGGGCGATCGGTGGGTTCTCGATGGTCGTGGTCGAAGGCGAGTTGGAGTATGGAGGGAAGAAACTTCCGGTGTATGGGCTTGCGGAACTGATCGTCTAACTGCCCTTGTCGGTATGAGGGGACCGCCTGATCAATCCTGGTGCGACTGGTCTGTAGCGGGTCGAGCTGAAATCCGATGTGTGAGTCCGCGAACGATCAGTAATACCACAAGGGTTGGAAGCCAAATCCACTGCATTTCGCTGGCGAGAATACGCAGCGCATCGGTACTGAAGAAGTTGCCGATGCCGATCGGAGAGACCGCGACCGGTCGAAATGGAAAGAAATATCGAGTGGGATCAAATGGAGAGAAGAAGGCGATGCCAAGCCCTCCGTCTGTCATCGCGTCGAGGACGCCATGTGATGCGGTGCAGAGAAAGAGATACAGCCCGATTCCTGTTTTTGTTGCCGGTGATTCTTGTCGATAGCCGAGAGCCACAAGCACGGCGCTAAGTAGGCCGGCAAAGAAGAGAGAGTGTGTCATGCCGCGATGACCCCAGAGGTCCCCATACTGAATGCCGAAAGCACATCCGATCACGTCGACATCCGGCGCAATCGAACAGATTGCACCGGTCAAGAGGAGGGGCCGCTTCATCGCCCGATGTGGTATGGCTTTGCCGAGTGCGAGGGCGACGAATGCGTGAGAGAAGGCTGAAGCCATCTTCTGCTTATAGACGGAACGTCATTGGCCGTTCTCAAAGCCTAGCTGTCGCCATGCCTCGTAGACAATGACCGCGACTGCGTTCGAAAGATTGAGGCTACGACTCTCTGGGCGCATGGGGAGACGAATCCGTCGTTCTGCTGAGAATGTGTCCAGTAAGTCGGTCGGGAGTCCACGGGTTTCTGGACCGAACAGAAAGGCATCATCTTGAGCATAGGCGATGCGATCATACCGTTGAGTATTCTTCGTCGAGACCGCAAAGAGGCGGCGATTGTTGAATCGTTCGGCACACTCGGCCCAATTCGCATAGACGCTGAGGGTGGCGAACTCGTGATAGTCCAAGCCAGCTCGTAGCAACTGTTTATCGTCGAGAGAAAACCCCAGGGGCTTCACCAGGTGTAGTCGCACGCCACTATTGGCGCAGAGGCGAATAATATTGCCGGTGTTCGGTGGAATTTCCGGTTGGTAGAGGATGACATCGAACATCGCAGAGGCAGTGTAGCACGGCGCCCACGCTCGGCACGACGACCGAGGTTCCCCAGGGGTAGTTTACGGGGAAGGTTTGTACCCGTGCGGATTGAGGCTCTGCCATTTCCACGTATCGGCGCACATGTCAGCAAGGCTCCATGTCGCGTGCCAGCCGAGAAGGGCAGCCGCCTTGTTGGGATCGGCATAACAGGCTGCGACATCACCGGGTCGGCGAGGCGCAAGCTTGTACGGCACCGGCTTGCCGCTGGCTTGCTCGAATGCCTGGACGATCTCCAGGACGCTGTACCCGGTTCCGGTTCCAAGGTTGACCGTGAGGCAGTCCGTCTGGTGCGTCGCCCGCTCAAGCGCCTCCAGTGCTTTGAGGTGCCCGATGGCGAGGTCCACGACGTGGATGTAATCGCGCACGCCGGTCCCGTCTTTCGTGGGGTAGTCGTTACCAAAAACATTTAGGTGCGGGCGGCGGCCGACTGCCACCTGCGCCACGAACGGCATGAGGTTATTTGGCGGGCCTTGCGGATCCTCACCGATGAGTCCACTCTTGTGCGCGCCGACCGGATTGAAGTATCGGAGAATCCCGATACGCCATGAGGTGTCGCCGCGTTGCACATCACGCAGGATGTGCTCCACCGTCAGTTTCGTTTGCCCGTAGGGATTGGTTGCTGACAGCGGATGGTCTTCTGTCAACGGCAGCTGTTGCGGATTGCCGTATACCGTGGCGGAAGAACTGAACACCAATGTCTTGACCCCACAGCTCCTCATCGCCTCCAATAGACGTAAAGACCCGACCACGTTATTGTCGTAATAGGACAGCGGCTGCTGAACGGACTCGCCGACGGCTTTGAGTCCTGCAAAATGAATCACCGCTTGCGCGCCACTGTCTTGCAGCGCCGTCACCAGTGCTGCTCGGTCGCGGATGTCGCCGCGGATGATGCGAAGCTGCTTTCCCGTAATCCGCTGTACCCGCTCGAGGGATTCAGGGTGGCTGTTGCAAAAATTATCGAAGACAGTCACGTCCTGTCCTGCCAGAAGCAGCTCGACACAGGTGTGAGAACCGATATAGCCGGCACCGCCCGTCACTAAAATCACGGCGTATCTCCAGTGGAAGTACGTTCAAGGATTCGATTCACGCTAGACTAACGAGATCATGAAGGGAGGTCAAGGAAGGGGGTGGAGCCCCACGGCTTGATCCATCCTCCGTAGCAGACGACTGCGGAGGACGGGCAGCCGTGGCTTCCTGCGTAGGTGGGTGAAACGAGAGGGCGATTCATGAGGGATGGTATGATTTCAGCCTCGCCGGATATATTTGTTCTGCTTCTTGGTATAGTGATTCAAAAAATCAGAGGAGTGTAAAGCGATCATATGACCGTAGTATCTGCTAGGCAAGACTTTGGGAAACGACAACAGCTCTACGCTGAAGTCATTCGTGTGGTGAGAGTACTGATGTTTGTTGTGGTGGCTGCTCCCTGCGCCATCGCAGATGATGGACGAAGGGCGCCTGTTGAGCAGGTGCTCGAACAGGCCAAAGCTGCCTGGGAGAGTGGGGCAGTGGCATCCGCACTTGAATTACTCGAACAAGGGATTCATGACTATCCACAAGCGCTCGCTCTCCATCAATTGCGCGGTGATATGCTCTCGACGTTTCGTGACCCTAAGGAAGCGATTCAAGCCTACGATCAAGTTCTTGCGGCAGATCCTGCTGCGCTGGACGTCCGCTGGGCGAAATGGGCGGTGCTGGTCAGATTGGGGCAGGAAGCAGAGGCGATTGCTGAGCTTCGCTCCATCGCGCAGGTTGATGCCAAGAATCCACTGGCCCACTGGCGGCTGGCACAGGAGCTCCGCAAGATCGATCGATTGGAGGAATCGCTGGAATCCTATAAGCAGGCGGTGGAGTTGAAGCCGGAGTTCCTGGGCTGGCGCCTTGCTTTGGCTCGTGCCCACTTCGATGTGCTGGATTATCAAGGCACGGATGCCGATCTTCAGTATGTACTGGAACATGTTCCGCCTGGATCTCCGCTTGAACTGCCGGCCAAGAATCAACTGGCTCAACTGCATGAGTCGATGGAGCGAGGGCGGCGGTTCAGTCCAACGTTGACGCCTGCGGCTAGTGCGGCCCAACTGAAGGAATGGGCTGCCATTCGGTCGGATGCGTGGAACTTGTTTGAGGCTGGTCAATATCAGGAGGCCGAACCAATGTATCGGAAGCTCTTGGCGCTCAACCCCGGTGATCCCATCGCCACCCATCAGTTGGGCCTGACCTTGATGCAGCTAAACCGCTGCGAGGAGGCCATCGCCGTATTCGGCAATATTTCGAATCTCAATCCAAGCGAGGAGGATTTCGCCGATACGACATATCGGATGGGACAGTGCTACGTGAAGTTGCAACGGTGGGACGACGCCTTCATCCATTTTCAACTACTGTATGACGCAGCCGTGGAGTTTGAACAGGTGAATAAAGATGTCCCGTTTCCAGCCGGCACTCGTGTGCTGGCCAAGGACAAAATCGCTCGTTGGCTCGATAAGGTGAAGCCTCATGTTCCTGAGCTGGTGAAGTTGAAGGAGGAAGAGGACAAGAGGGTGAAGGACTCAGGAACCCAGGCAGCTGTGCCCTCGGAAGAGGCTCTGTATGCAAAGGCAATTGAAAAAATCAAAGCCCAGAAGCCGTTAGAAACGGGAGTGGCGATTGCTGGTCGTGATGCCGATTTCAGCTGGTTTCGCTTTGTGATTCCCGCAACTAAGGTTGTGCGAGATGACTTTCCAACCGGTGCGCATGAGTTCATTCCGTTGAACCCAGGCGACACATTTTCTACTACGCAACCAGAGCTCTACTTAGTGTTCAGGTTGCTATCCGATTCATTCGACACAGTGCCACTGACCGCACGTTGTTCTGTCGAAACTCGTGACATGACCGAAGATCCACAGACGATGGTCCAGGATCGCGTCATGACGACCACAAATGATCGCTCCGGCTACTTTCTCCTCACCCCACCGAAAGCAGGTTGGCTCTCAGGCCTCTACCGCTGCGGTCTCTTTGCGGGAGAACAGACTTCCGCCTATTCTTATGTGGATGAAGTCCGGTTCCGGGTCGTGGAAGCAACCACCGTTCGAAGTCTTGATCTGGACAAGGATATCCATTAGGTGCAGTTTGATTCTCTGTATCCTCGGATGTAGACTGAGAAAATGGATTCGCTCAAAACCTCATCGACAGAGACGTGGTGGCTGAGGGGTGTCATCGCGCGAACCGTCGACATTATCTCGATCGCTCTGGGGTTTTTCATCGGTATGTACGGCCTGGATCATCCTGACTCACATTGGTTGCAGACCGCACTGGGGTTACTGGTGACGGGGATGGTGGTCCAAGGGTATGCACTCTACTGCTCGATCAAACGGATGCAGCAACGGAATTTCTGACCAGTGTGTCTTCAGCTCCCATGACCAACCCAGACACCATCAGCTGTTATTGACCAGTTTGTCACTGATGTTAAAAATAAGACTCTTGGTGCATTTTACCACTTAGGATTACGCACTAGATCTACTGTCGCCGATTGTAGTGTTCCCTCCGTGGCAGTTTGAGAATAGCTGTGCTGAGCTCTTCAATGGTGGCCTCACCACGAAGGATGCGATTGAGCATTTCATTGCATGGCTCATCAAAGCGGTCGTTATTGATTGGGCTTTCATGAGCAGCAATTATGAAATTGTAGGGAGTAAGAAATCTCTCTCGAAGCTGTGCCTCACCGTTCAGTCTAACAACTCGGCCATCAATCACTGCAGCCCCATCATCATATTCAGCTCTTGTTACTGGTCGCCCGTGAAACAGCGAGAATTCCTCTTTCGCATAACCTCTGAGTGCGATCTGATCCGGGACGGAGGAGATATCATAGAGCCCTGATGGCTGCGCTGGTTTAGCTTTAATGTACAAAAACTCTTGATAGTAAGAACCTGCATTTACCGCAGCCAGCTCGTCGATTATAAGCTCTTGATGGTCAAGCAAGATCGTATCATTTGACAAGATGGAGAAGTTTTGGATGTACATATTACCTGAGCGCCACCACCAAATAGGATGGTGGCCACCGAACACGATGGGTTTAGTAAAAAAAAGCGCAAGGCGTTCAATTGCTTTAATTGGGTCGTGAAACCACTGAATTCCACGAACACCGGGGAATGCTTTGGCAAAGCGCTCGCTGAAAAACTGTGTTGAGGTTTCATGCTTCATTACGGGCAAACCATCTTGTTTAGATGGGTGAATGGGAATTCGATTCAGGTCAGGCTTTGAGCTAGCAATTGTGCTGGTTAGTTCGATAGGTACTTGAATAATAGCTTTCTTCACGATATCGGCTGGTGACTGAACTGCTTGGATAATCTCTTGTGCCAATGTAGGGATGCCATGCTGGGTAGACACGGCCACTTTGTCCGCTAGAGGGGAAGAGTACTTGAGTATGTCAGCGTGGCTCACATTGTGCCAGATAGGGAGAATGACCTTTCCTTCACTGATCTCTCTTTGCACTAGCCCATCGAGCTCTCGCTGGGGCCAGCTCTTGGTAAAGAAGGCTTGGCTAAGCACAACAACTCCAAAACGCGAACTTCCTAAGCCTTCATCAATCTTTCGGCGAAGGCTATCCCCAATTGTTAGTACAGAGCGATCAAGCCAAACACGTAGGCCGTGCTTCTGCAATTCTTTTTCGAGTGGATCAACGACTGCGCTTTTATCCTCACTCGCATGACAGATGAAGACGTCCCACCGTTTTTCTTCCCTTTGTGCATTAGTGTCCGCCAGTGAAGAAGGCGGCCTTAACAAGTATGCCTGATCGCCCACAGCCCAGCCGTCGTGTGTCACGAGGAGATGGGTCATGTCATGGAACTTGATTAACCTCTTTCTCTTCAGTTCCTCAACATGAAACATAGCTTCTTGAGGATTTTGTGCAGTTGCCAAGGGATAGTCCCATTCTGGAGAGAACTCTACGGGAGAGCCCACGTGATTTGTCCGTCTTATGAGCATCTGCAGTAACCCAGTAGCCCGATCTTTGGGAGAGATGTTCTGCATAGCTTGACCCAGTGTCTGAATATTCGATGAGACCAGGAGTTCTGTGGGCTTGCCATGTTCATGATTTTGACGAGTATAGGCAGATAGCCAAGGTCTCAAAGAAATGGGAATATCGCGAGATGAGTAAAGAGCACCTGATATGGAAAACTTCCCACATCGGCGACATTCCACCTCATAGATATCCTTGTCAGCCTGGCGAGCAGCGGAAATCGGTTCTGCATCACATAAGGGACAGGGGGAGGGCTTTCCTTTGCTCACGCTCATCGGTTACTCAAATATGGATTCCGATGCATTCCCCTTCCCGACGATCTACATGGTCCATTGATGGCTACAAGAGAAGGTAAGGCTTGGTGGGAAGATCGTGAAAGGATCTGATGGCAGGTAGCTCAAGGTTTCTTCGCCACCACCTTGCCGTTCTCCCACACGTAGATCGGTGTCCCGTACATCTTGGCGGTTTTGCGCGCCGCTTTCGCCGCTCGGCGAAGTGCACGGCCAACACCCTCCGAAAAAGCCTTTGTCTCCTTTTTCCGTGTCGCTTTCCTCATGGGCCTTCCTCCAACAGCCGTGGAGCACCGCCCGAATTCTCATAGACTGACCAGGTGTCAGCCAGTGGGCGATAGATCGTATGGAAATTGTGCCAACTCCGATGAAAACGCCGTATGACATCACTACGAGGCACATCATGGCCACCTTGCTCAACCCTGGCGGCAATGCGTTGTAATGCAAGTTGAGGGGAGGACAGTGAAAGAAATACGATTTTGATCTTATACCCCTCTGCTTTCCAGCTCTTCAATAGGTGTAGGTATGTTTTCCCACTGAGCGTGCTTTCGAAGGAAAAATGTTTCCGTGCTTTGGCCAAACGGGATAGCTCCAGCAAGAGAAGGCGCCCTGCTTGCCTTGCTGCCAGTTCCGGACGGAGTGGCGAGATCCCACTTGCGATCAAGTCGGCATTAACAAAGTGGACCATCGCACCTTCGCGAGGCAGGTATTCTCGAGCGAATGTCGTCTTCCCCGAACCGTTTGGTCCGGCAATAACAATGCAACGAGGATGTCGAGCTGGTCGGTCGTTCACACTATCAATTAGCCTGCTACGGGTTGCTGATAATCCACTTCGATGGTAAAGCCGAGATCTTCAATCATGCCCCAGACTTCTGGCGCTGGAGCTCCTGGCGTCGTCAGGTAGCCGTTGACGAAGACGGAGTCGGCTGGGTAGAGGGCAAGGGGTTGCAAGCTTCGCAGATTATGCTCCCGCCCGCCTGCGATGCGAATTTCTGTCCTGGGATGCAGGAATCGGAAGAGGCAGAGCACTCGTAAACAGCGTTGGGGAGTCAGCTGATCGCACTTTTCAAACGGTGTGCCGGAGACTGGGGTGAGCATGTTCAAGGGAATGGAGTCCGGCTTGACGTCCTGCAAGGCTGTGGCCAGTTCGATCAGGTCCTCGTCTGACTCACCCATGCCAACGATGCCTCCGGAGCAAATTTCCAGCCCTGCCGCACGCGCGTTCTTGATTGTCGCCAGCCGGTCTTGAAAGGTATGGGTCGTGCAGATGGATGCGTGGAAGGCTTCGCTGGTGTTCAAATTGTGATTCACGCGGTCAACACCCGCGGCCTTGAGCCGTTTCGCTTGGGATTCACTCATCAAGCCAAGCGAACAGCAGATTTGAATCGGAACTTCCTGCTTGATGGAACGGACCGCTCCGGCGATTTCGTCGATCTCTCGATCTAACGGGCTCCGCCCGCTGATGACGATGCAATAGCGTTGAGCCTTGGAAGCGGCAGCTTGTTTGGCACCTTCCATCATCTGTTTCTGTGGAAGCAGACTGTACCGTTCAATCGGCGCCGTTGAGATTGATGATTGTGAACAGTAATGGCAGTCTTCCTGACAGGCCCCGCTCTTGGCGTTCTGCAGCATTTGGAGGCGAACTGTCCGACCGAAGTACTTGGATCGAACCTGAAAGGCCGCGTGTAACAGCGCAAGTAGCTCATCGTTTGAGGTATTCAACACGGAGTGGCATTCTTCTCTGGTCAGAGGTTCGTCATGGAGTGCTTTTTCAGCTAGAGCTACATACTCGGTCATCTGAGTCGCCTTTTGTGAAAGATTCATGGTGGATGTTCGTCGTGTCGGATGCGCCAAAGAAGTCTCGGGTTTTAAGTTTCACGTCCCTTCAGTGCAAAGGGCCTGTTGCACAAAACCAGAAACAGAAAAATTGCAAATGAGCGTCGCTTCACGAGGAACGACTGTCGAGGGGGAAAGCTACACGGTTTCAAACGGAGAAGCAATGCCTCGATAGGGGACTGACTGGCCGGGGGACGGTTCTTTCTCCGAGGTAGTGGAAACCTGACTGGTTTCGATCCAGGGGAGGGCCGTGAGTGTATTCCACTTGGCACAGCGGCGGCATCGCCCTGTCCATTCGACGGATTCTTGTTGGCATTGGGTACAGATATAGGGCACTACCACACGTTTCTTGAAACTCAGCGCTTTCTTGAGCGACGTGATGGCCTCTTCGAACTGTTGTTTCCGTAAGTAAAGATTGGCCATGATCTTATGGTAGTCCAACAGATGATCTTGCGGACCTTCGATCGTTGAGAGGAGGTCAAATGCTTCATCCACCATTTCGAGCCGGTAATAGAGTTTGCCCAGGTAGAACTGGAGCACGGGATTCTGTGGGTCTTGCTGCAGCGCGTCCTGATAGACCCTGATGATTTCGCTGGGTTCGCCTTGATCCAGAAACAGTTCCTCCAGCCGATGGAGAATGATGACGCTTCGGGTGCGTGCGTAGACTTTTTTTAGAATTTCAACGGCATCTTTTGTCTTTCCTTCATGAAGCAGAATTTCTCCGATGCCGATGTAGGCGGGGAGGAATGCACGGTCTTTCTTAATGGCGCCGCGGAAGTATCGTCGAGCCTTATCAGGATGGCCGCGTTCGAGCAGCTGGCGCCCTACCTCATACATACATCCGAGGAGCAGTGCGGCCTCGGCCTGCTTTTCCGGGGCGGGAAGGTTGGCTTTGAGCAGACGGTGCTGGATTTCGAGCGCCTCATTCCATCGCTCCAGGCGGATATTGAGGTCCCGTTTCCGGATCAAGGCCGTGAGGTTATCAGGTTCGATCTTGAGGATTTGCTGCAGCGCTTGCAGCGCTTCTTCATACCGCTTGGCTCCTTCGAGATCTTTTCCCAGCTCAAGCAGCACCTCGATGTTTCGATCGTCCACCCGCTGCGCATGTTGATGGAGTCGGATAGCCTCGGGAAAGTTCTGTTCCGAACGGTAGATATTCCCCAGCCAGAGCAGTGAATCGACTCGTGTCGGGTCGATCGCGAGCGCTTTTTCCAACAGCGTAATGGCTTCCGACGTGCGTTTCGACATGAACGCATGGGTTCCATCTCGGTGAAGCGTATCGACCTTTTCTTTGCGGCGTACGAGACGTTGACTACGCCAATTGAGGATAAGGTGGGCTGTCTGTTGCAAACCGACGATGAATGTCGCGAGGACGGCTCCGCCGGCCATCGAGATCAAGACTAGTGTGACCGGGCTAAGATCGAACTCCACGCCGGGACTGGTATGGATGACGACGGTACCCGGGTTTAGCTCGCGGAAGTAGCTATACACAAACACGCCGGCACTGATGAGAAAAATGGTGATCAGCAGTTTAAACATCGCTTAAACCATCTTCTACGAACGTGTCTTCCGGGTCAGCCGCTCCTTTGCCTCTGGAGTCGGTGCCGTGTCCTTGTCTGGAATGGGAATGAGCCGTGCGTCACTCCACAGACGCTCGAGTGCATAGTGCGATCGTACATCTTGTCGAAACACATGGGCAACCACATCGCCAAAATCGATGAGGACCCACTGGCCTGAGGCTGTTCCTTCAAGACTCAGTGGCCGTTGGTTTAGACGAGACAGCGCGTCGACAATCGAATCAGCCACTGCACGCGTCTGCCGATCGGATTCGGCAGAACCCAGGACCAGGTAGTCAGCGATTGAAGTCAGCGGGGCGACATGGAGGACTTGAACATCAAGGGCCTTCTTGTCGAGCATCGCCTTGGCGACGGCGAGGGCTGTGGCCTTAGATGTGCGTGCGATTAGGGTCCTCCTGATAAAGACTAGTGTGAAGTATATAAGATTCTACCGGGGGGGGCAACATATTTGCCAGCGGGAGGCCGCATTTCACCCTCCTCCTGATCTCCGAGGCAGAGATGAGACAGGGAGGGAGCGGTAAACAGGTGAGACCGGATGCATCAGGGACGGCGATCTCCATCCGGTCTAAGGTACCGAGATCTAATTGCTGAAGGGCCTCTGTATCCAGGTTGGACAGTAGGGGCATCTTGCTGAGGGATTGGAATGATTGTCCCGGTCGGGTGACGACCACAAAATGGCAGAGCCGTAAAAGTTGTTCAGGGGCTCTCCAGGTAGAGAACTCAAGAAAGGCATCTAAGCCAATGATAAAGAACAGGTTCCATGATGGACCATATTGGGATCGGATTTCATGGACGGTGTCGATCGAGTATGACGTACCACCCCGATTGATCTCAATGGCCGATACTTCGAAGAAGGGGGTGTCAGCAATGGCCAGCTCGACCATTTTCAGGCGAATCTGTGCAGGGGCTAGTGATCCGCTCTGCTTGTGGGGTGGGTCTCCGGTTGGAATAAAGAGAACCCGAGAGAGTTGCAGACGTTCATACACGTGATGGGCGATCGCCAGATGGCCGTTGTGAATGGGGTTGAAGCTGCCACCGAGAAGGCCGAGACGGTTACCATTCAAGCGTGAGGGGTGAGGGGTGAGGGGTGAGGGGTGAGGATTTGAAACATTCATAACTCAAGACTGAGGACTCAGCGCTAGAGAATGACAAGATTGTCGCGGTGAATGACTTCCTCATACTCTTGGGGACCGAACTGTTCCTGAATGACGGTCGTCTTGAGGCCTTTCATCCGATTTAAGAGCTCCGACGACACGTTCACCAGGCCTTTGGCAAACTCCTTTCCCTCTGGATCGAAGCAGCTCACCGGATCGCCCGCTTCGAATGGTCCGATGACCTCACGAATACCGGAGGCGAGCAGGCTTTTCCCCCGTTGAGCGAGCGCATCGACGGCCCCTTGGTCGAGGTGAATCTGCCCACGCGGGCGAAGTGTGAACGCGATCCAATGTTTCCGGCTGTTCAGGCGACGTTCCCTGGCCAGAAACAGACTTCCACCGGTTCCTGTGGTCAGGGCTGAGGCGAGGAGCCCGGCTCGTTCTCCACTGAGAATCAATGTAGAGACTCCATATTGGCCGACCTTCTTGGCTGCCCGGAGCTTGGTGGCCATGCCCCCTGTGCCTTCGAAGGTGCTGGACATGCCGGCCAACCGCTCAATGTCGTCGGTGATAGCTGGGATGAATGGAATCAGGGTAGCTGAAGGATTTCTCCGAGGATCTTCTGTATAGAGCCCATCCACATCGGACAAAATCACCAAGAGGTCCGCATCCGCTAAGTGAGCCACTTCGCTGGCTAGGGTATCGTTGTCACCGACTCTGATCTCATCCACAGCGACGGTATCGTTCTCATTGATAATCGGGATAATGCCAAAATCAATCAGAGTCGAAAGCGTATGGCGGGCATTGAGGAAGCGGCGACGGTCTTCAAGATCCTGGTGAGTGAGGAGAATCTGCGCCACCTGGATCGAGAGGTGCTCGAAGGCCTTTTCATAGGCCCACATCAGGCGACTTTGCCCCACGGCTGCCGCGGCCTGCTTGACCGGAAGGTTTTTGGGGTATTCTTTCAGCTGCAGTTTTTTGATGCCGGAGACGATGGCGCCGGAGGAGACGATCAGGATCTCTCGTCCCTGCTTCTTGAGAGTCGCGATCTCGTCGGCCAACCGCTCAATTCTATCCGGGCGTAGCCCTTCTGCGCGTGATGCGATCAGGCTACTGCCGATTTTGATGACGATCCGCGTGGCCTGCGTTAGGACTGTGTCTCGCATGGCAGCATCCGTAGCATATCGACCTGTTTCCCGACATAGAGGATCAACTGGTCCAGCCCCGTATTTGTGGCGGCTGAGATCGGGAAGCAAGGATATCCTCGGTCCCGGCAATAGGCTTGAATCTGTTCCAGCCGTTCACCTGCCCCAACGACATCAATCTTAGTTGGAACGACGGCAAAGGGGCGGGTGGTCAGCCCCTGGTCATAGGCGGCCAGTTCTTGCCGGAGGGTCTCAAAGCTGCTTCGTGGATCATCGGTGGCCCATTCTGAGATATCGATCAAGTGGAGTAAAAACGCCGTCCGCTCGATATGGCGCAGAAACTGTACTCCCAGACCTTTTCCTTCATGCGCTCCTTCGATCAAGCCAGGGATATCGGCTACCACAAAGCTGCGGTCGGATCCCCATCGGACGACGCCAAGATTAGGAACCAACGTGGTGAAGGGGTAGTCGGCAATTTTCGGACGAGCCGCAGAAATGGCAGAGATGAGGGTCGACTTTCCTGCGTTGGGAAATCCAACAAGACCAACATCGGCCAGTAACTTGAGTTCGAGTCGTAATGTCCGCTCTTCACCAGGACTCCCTGGTGTGCACTTGGTTGGTACACGATTGACGGATGTGGCGAAGTTGCTGTTGCCCTTTCCGCCACGCCCGCCTTGGGCGATCACGGCTGTTTGACCGTCTTCGGTGAAATCCGCGAGGATGTCTTTCGACTCGTCGTCGTAGACAATGGTCCCGACTGGTACTCCGATCGTGACGTCGTCACCTGACCGTCCGGTACAGTTGGAACCACCGCCGTGTTTCCCGTCTTGCGCCTCGTAGTGGTTCTGATAGCGGAGGTCGAGCAGGGTTGTCAGCCGATGCGAGGCCGTCATGATGACATCGCCGCCATGACCGCCATCACCGCCATCCGGACCCCCACGAGGGACAAACATCTCTCTTCGAAAGCTGCAGATGCCGTTTCCGCCTCGACCAGCTCGTACCGTCACGCGTACTTCGTCGACAAACATGGGATGTTAGTTTCCTACAGCTGAACTAAAGTGAAGAGACGGAAAAGTATACCCGACCATGAGGCGAAGAAGCAGGGAGAATCTATGTCTGCCCTGCTTGGGAAGGAGAGAGTAGAAAGGGAAGGCTAGGCCTTAGCGGAGCTCGGATACACACTGACTCTTCGTCTGCCGCGTCCACCTTCAAACTTGACTACGCCGGTTGCTTTGGCGAACAGGGTATGGTCCCTTCCCAGATCCACATTGAAGCCAGGAAAAAACTTAGTCCCACGCTGGCGGACGATAATGCTCCCGGCTGTGACCGTCTGACCACCATACGCCTTCACCCCCAAATACTGGGGGTTACTGTCACGACCGTTACGTGATGATCCGCCACCTTTGTTTGTTGCCATGGTCTATCCTTCCTACTCGAATTTATGCCGTTGCAATACCGGTAATCAGGAGCTTGGTGAATCCTTGCCGGTGCCCACGAGTACGTCGGTAGTTCTTGCGGCGTTTCTTCTTGAATACGGTAATCGATCGAGTCCGTCCTTGGCGCACAATTTCAGCTGTGACCTTGGCTCCCGGCACAAGAGGTTGCCCGATGAGGAATGTAGTGTCACCGTGCACGAGACGGACCTGATCGAGGTCCACTTGTGCACCGACATCGCCCGGCAGGCTTTCAACTTGAATCGTCGCTCCTGCTTCTACCCGATATTGCTTACCACCTGTCTCAACAATCGCGTACATATCTCTTCTCCAGTCTTGAGGAACGGTTCATTTAACATGTGAGCGCAAGAAGTGTCAAGCCATCGGGAGCGCCATGCTTGAATTGGTGATCATTCATCGCCCCCTCTTTCGTGGGCTAGGATCACCTCCAAGCCAGCACGTATTCTTGCGCCACACTGCGTCGCTGTCGTTGATGTGGTGGTGATCGTCATTCTATTCCAAGTGAGTGATGAAAACATGGCGCATACCGGCAAGTTCGTGATTCGCACCTATCACCGGATTCCCGTTCGGTGCGAAGCCTACTACATGGGTGGTGACTTCCTCGGAAAGGGGACCGTCATGAACCTCTGTCGAAACGGGTTTCGTGTACTCGGCGATCATCAAGTCGTACCGGGAATGGAACTCACCGTGCGTCTCTCTCTCCCGGATAAGGATGGGCCGGTGGAAATCCAACGCGTTGTGGTTCGGTGGGTTCGCGGCCTGCTGTTTGGAGCGAAAATCATGACGATGAGTCCGGACGGAGAAGATCGAGTTGCCACGTTTCTGAGCGCTCGCCTTCGCGCCTATTGTGCCTCGTCCTAAGCGTCGACCTCATGACTGCATACTTCCTTGCCCGGGTTGAACCCCGTTTGCTTGACCCGAGGTCAGCTGCACGCTATAGTCCCTCACGCGAATCAAAGCAGTATCCTCACGATCCGTTGATGGAGCGCGCACCCATATGTTGGAGCCGGTTGAAAAAATCTGGATGGACGGGAAGTTCGTGCCTTGGGGAGAGGCGAACGTCCATGTCCTGACCCACTCGTTACACTATGGTCTGGCAGCATTCGAAGGCGTGCGCTGTTACAAAGGCAAGTCAGGATCCGCTATCTTTCGACTGCAAGAACATGTCGATCGATTGTTCGATTCGGCGCACATCAGCATGATGGTCATGCCGTACGATAAGAAGCAGATGACCGAGGCCATCGTGGAAACGGTTCGTGTAAATCGACTGGATGCCTGTTACATCCGCCCCTTGGTTTTTATCGGGTATGGGGCGATGGGGGTGCATCCGGGGGACAACCCGATTCGGGTGGCCATCGCTGCGTGGAAGTGGGGGGCTTATTTGGGAGATGAGGCCCTTGCCAATGGGATGCGCGCGTGCGTGTCTTCCTTTACGCGACACCATGTGAATGTGTCCATGACCAGAGGGAAGATCTCCGGCTATTACGTGAACTCTATTCTTGCGAAACAGCAAGCGAAGGCTGATGGATACGACGAGGCGATTCTTCTCGATCCGGAGGGGTATGTCGCCGAAGGAACAGGGGAGAATGTGTTCATCATTCGCCGCGGTGTTCTGAAGACGACGCCGTTGACGTCAGTCCTGGAAGGGATTACGAGGAATTCCGTCATCCAATTGGCGCAAGAGCGGAACATCACGGTCCTCGAAGAACGGTTTACGCGTGATGAAATGTACATTGCCGATGAAGTATTTGTAACAGGGACGGCTGCTGAACTGACTCCGGTCCGGGAGATTGACAATCGCCGTATCGGTACCGGGACACCCGGGCCGATTACGCGCGCGCTCCAAGACACCTTCTTCTCGATCGTGCGTGGTGAGGACTCCTCGCACCAATCCTGGCTGACCAAGATCTAGACATCGCAGCCGCTCGCAACCATAGATGCCGGAAGGAGCGAGCGCTCCTCACCGGCAGGTACAAGTTCGTCCGATGACTCAGGTCGTTTCCGTGCTCGATTAGTGGCTAGTTGAGGGAGAGTCAGCCGGGGAAGAGTGGGACTCACCCGATGGTTGCGCAGGCGGTGTAGCCGGAGCAGTTGTCGGCTCACTCTTGTGGTCGAGATCAATGACCGTCGAGGAGACATTTCGCTGTTTTGCCAAGATGGCCAGGCTGAGTGACGTTACCATAAAAATGGCAGCAACGAACACGGTCAGCTTACTCAGAAAGTTAGCCGGGCCGCGGCTTCCGAAGACCGTCTGACTGGACCCACCAAAGGCGGCCCCGATCTCCGCCCCTTTCCCGGACTGGAGTAGAATCGCTCCGATCATAAGAAAACAGATGAATACGTGGACGACCACGATTAGCGTGTATAACATGAACGTTCAGACTCCGATTGTTCGAGTAGTAGAAGCAAGATTGATGATTGTAGCAAAGGAGCTCACCTCTAGACAAGCGCCTCCGATCAGTGCGCCATCCACCTGGTCCGACGACAAGAGTGAGGCGATATTCTGTGTGGTCACGCTGCCGCCATACAGAATCCTTGTCCGTTCAGCGATGACGGGAGAGGCGGTGGCGGAAAGAACAGCTCGGATCGTCTGATGCGCTGCAACGGCTTGCTCAGTGGTTGCCGATCGGCCGGTACCGATCGCCCATATCGGTTCATAAGCGACCGTGAGAGTTTCCAGGGTTTCGGTTGAAAATCCAGCCAAGCTCTCGTGGAGCTGCTGAGCGAGCACGTCGTCGGTTGAGCCGGCTTCTCGCTGCGCGAGTGACTCACCGATGCAGAGGATCGGGCGAATCCCATATGCAAAGGCTGCCTGAAGTTTCTTGTGAATTCCGTCACCTCGTTCACCAAAGAGCGTTCGCCGTTCAGAATGGCCAAGAATCACATGGCGACAACCGAGGTCCTTCAGCATGGGGGCGGAGATCTCTCCGGTGTAGGCTCCTTTCGGTTCCCAAAACAGGTTTTGCGCCCCGAGCTGGATGAAAGACTCTGAGCCTAAGACCCTCCCGACCGATTCCAATGCCGTAAAGGGGGGAGCGACAACCAGTTCTACACCTGTGGGAATCTTCGAAAGGTGCTGGCTCAATTCACCGACAAACGTGGCCGCTTCGGATGCGGTCTTGTTCATCTTCCAATTGCCAACAATGAGCCGTGTACGCACACAATGTCCTGGGATTGAGGTTGTACTGAGAAACCGTCGTCAGTCCTGGCGATCAGGTAATGCCGCAAGGCCGGGTAATGTTTTACCTTCAAGCAGTTCCAGGGCTGCACCACCACCGGTGGAGATAAAGGACATATTCTCCGACACACCGGCTCGATGAACAGCGAGGGCCGTTTCACCGCCACCGACGATCGTCAGGGCGTACGCATCGGCGATGGCGTGGGCCATGGCTAAGGTCCCTCTTGCATAGGCGTCGATTTCAAAGACACCCATCGGTCCGTTCCACAGAATGGTCTTGGCGTTCTGGACCGCCTCATTGAAGAGTTTGACGGAGGCCGGGCCGATATCGAGGGCATACCACCCTTTCGGAATCTCCTGGACGGGGACAATCTTGGTTTCTGCACCGACCTCTCGGCTGGCCGCGACTACACAGTCGACGGGGAGATAAAACTTGACCCCACGCGAGAGGGCATGGTCTTCGATGCCTCGCGCAAAATCCAGCATGTCCATTTCGCAGAGCGAGTTGCCGATCTCCATGCCTTTGGCCTTCAAGAAGGTGAACGCCATGCCGCCACCGATGATGACCTTGTCGACTTTCTTGCCGAGATTCTCAATCACTCCGATTTTCCCGGACACTTTAGCGCCACCTAGAATGGCGGCAAACGGGCGTACGGGATTGGCGACGGCCCCCTCGAGGTACTCGATCTCCTTCTTGAGCAGTGCTCCTGCCGCAGCATCTTTAATGTATTTCGTAATGCCGACCGTCGAGGCGTGGGCGCGGTGCGCGGCTCCAAAGGCGTCGTTGATAAACACGTCTCCCAGCGAGGCCAGGGCCTTCGCGAAGCCATCGTCGTTTTTCTCTTCGCCGGTATGAAACCGGAGGTTTTCGAGTAAGAGCACATCCCCGTCCTTCATCTTGGTGACCAGGTTCTCGACGGCTGGCCCTATGCAATCCGGAGCGAAGAGAACTTCTTTGCCAAGGAGCCGTCCCAAACGTTTGGCGACAGGAGCGAGGCTATATTTTGGTTCAAACGCGCCCTTCGGTCTGCCGAGGTGTGAACAGAGAATGACTTTCGCACCCTCATCAACGACGCGATTGATCGTCGGCAGGGTGGAGCGAATGCGGGTGTCGTCGGTAATTTGTAACGACTCGTCTAGGGGGACGTTGAAATCCGCTCGAATAATGACCCGTTTGCCACGAAGTTGCACATCATCGATGGTTTTTTTGTGCAAGTTCACGGAAAGCTCCTTGGTGTAGGTTCATTCAGCAGCCCAAACGTCGGGATGGATGAGCAATGGAGCCGGCTCGGTCATCCCCGGCGCAGTCAGTTATTTCATCGTTGATTTTCCAGCCAGGACCTTAACGAGGTCGCGGACTCGGCAGGAATAGCCCCATTCATTGTCGTACCAGGCCGTGACTTTGACCAGGCGCTTGTCCACGACGTTGGTCAATGGGGCATCGACGGTTGCAGAGTGAGAATCACCTTTTTGGTCGATTGAGACGATCGGATCTTCTGAATACTTGAGAATTCCCTTGAGGGGGCCGTCCGCGGCCTTCTTGAATGCGGCATTCACAGCGGCGATGTCGCAATCCTTTTCAGTTTCTACTGTGAGGTCGACCAACGAAACATTCGGAGTCGGGACTCGAATGGCCAGCCCATCCAACTTACCCTTCAGTTCCGGGATGACAAGGTGAAGCGCTTTAGCGGCTCCGGTGCTGGTCGGGATCATCGACATGCCTGCTGCACGGGCGCGGCGAAGATCCTTGTGCGGTAGATCTAAGAGTTGCTGGTCGTTGGTATAGGAATGGATGGTGGTCATAATACCGTGCTTGATACCGAACGTTTCCAGCAAGACCTTGGCGACCGGCGCCAAGCAGTTCGTCGTGCAGGAGGCATTTGAGACAATGTGATGCGACTGAGGGTCGAATTTGTCGTCGTTCACACCGAGGACGATCGTGACGTCGGGGTCTTTGGATGGTGCGGAGATAATGACATGCCTCGCGCCAGCCGACAGATGTTTCCCTGCAGCATCCCGGTCGGTAAAGCGACCGGTCGATTCGATCACGACGTCGACGTTCAACGACTTCCAGGGTAGTTCCTTGGGATCCTTGACGGCGAGCACTTTAATAGGCTTTCCGTCCACAAGAATTTGGTCGTCCTTGGCCGTGACCTCGGCCGGCAGGGTGCCGTGCACGGAGTCATACTTGAGCAGATACGCGAGCGTTTTTGCGTCGGTCAGGTCATTGATCGCGACGATTTCGAGGTCTTTGTCGCCCATCGACGCGCGAAATACGTTGCGTCCGATACGTCCAAATCCATTGATTCCGATCCGAATGGCCATGGTGCATCCCTCTACAGGCAAATGTGTTGATTGAGAACAGACAGGTGGTACAGCACAAAACCGGATAGTATCGATGCCTTCTGCTAGTTGTCAAGATGGAAGGATGGGTGTGCCGTGCAAAAATGATGTAACAATATGCGGGCTTCGGAGTCTGTTGCAGCTCCAGGAGTTGCTTCCAGTTCTTCAGGAAGGCTAGAGTTCTCAGGTCTCTCGAACTATGAGGGTGTCAGACTGATGAGCCAAACATTATTCGATCAAGCCACGCAAGCGTTGGAGTGGCCGCGTGTGCTCGAGTTTCTCTCCCTCCAGGCACAGTCGGCGATCGGGCGCGCTCGATGCCAATCACTCTCATTGGCCAGCGAGCTGACGGATACTCATCACCGCCAACAAGAGACCAGTGAAATGGTGGCGTGGCTCGAAGGGAGCGATCCGGTCCCGGCGTTAGGCTTTCCCGATATTCGTGAGCCAGTCACTCGGGCGTCCAAAGGTGGTGTGCTGGAGGCTGGTGAGTTGCGGGACTGTGCCATCGTGCTGGCCATGCTCGCTGAGCTGGAACGCTACGCAGAATCTCACAAAGGCGAGACTCAACGGCTGGCGCAGGTCTTAGAGCCGCTTCGTGCCGCAAGGGCTCTGCAAGGAGTGTTGCGTGTCATTGAGGCAGCTATCCAGCCGGATGGATCCATGAAGGAGACGGCTTCTCCGGAGTTGCGGCGTCTGACACATCACGCGCAGGGATTGAAGCAGGAGATGCGTGGCCATCTCGATCGGATTCTCCAGTCGCGGCGATACGAGGAGGTGTTGCAAGAGTCGTATTTTGCTCAGCGAGAAGGGCGCTACGTCATACCCGTGAAGGCGGACATGAGGGGGCGAATTCCTGGGATCGTTCACGATGTGTCCGCGAGCGGAGCAACCGTTTTTCTGGAGCCACGGGAGTTGGTCGAATTGAACAATTCTATCAAGGTAGCGGATTTAGAGATTGAGCGGGAGGTGCAGCGTATCCTACGGGAGCTGAGTGCTGTCGTTGCTTCCAAAGCGGATGTGATCAGCCAGGGGTTGGAAGTGTTGGTTCAATGCGATGTCATCAAGGCTAGGGCCGAGATGAGTCGTCGGCTGAAATGTCACCCTGTGAGTTTGAATGAGTCGGGCCGTGTCATTCTCAAGCAGGCCCGGCATCCACTCTTACTGCTTGCAAAGGATCAGGTCGTCGCCAACGATATTGAGTTGGATGAAACGGTTCGGGTGCTGGTCATCTCGGGACCGAATACGGGTGGGAAGACGGTGACGCTCAAGATCGTCGGGCTTTTTGCCCTGATGGTTCGCGCCGGGCTGCATCTTCCCTGTGCGCCAGAGTCGGAGATGGCCCTCTTTACCGATCTCTATGCCGATATCGGTGATGCCCAGGACTTAAGTCGCGATCTTTCCAGTTTTTCGGCGCATATGACTCAGATGATTCGGCTCCTTTCTGAGCGTGCTGCCTGTTCGACGACTGAGCCTCTTGCTGCACCGCGTTCGTTGGTGCTGCTTGATGAGCCGGTGACTTCGACTGATCCCCAAGAGGGGGCTGCATTGGCAGAGGCGCTGCTCTGTCGCCTGGCGGAACTCAATATGAAGGTCGTGGCCACCACGCATTACGGGGCGCTCAAAGAGCTCGCACAAACGACTCCTGGTTTCGGGAATGCCAGTGTTGAATTTGATGTGGAACAGCTGGCGCCGACCTATCGATTGTTCATGGGAATTCCTGGAGGCTCGTCGGCGCTCGAGATCGCCGGGCGCCTCGGTATGGATGAGCGCCTCGTGAATGAGGCACGGAAGCGTTTGCATCGCCAGAATCAACGGCTTGATGAATTGATGGCGGATTTGCAACGTAAGCAGCGTCAACTTGCCGATGATCGGGAACAGACCCAGCGAGCCAGGCAAGAAGCTGAACAAGCGGCTCGCGAAGCTCACGCGATCCGTATGCAATTGGAAGCTGTCGAGCAGGAAGCTCGACGGGGGCTCAAGAAGAAAATCGGTGAGCAGTTTCAACGGGCTCGGGCCGAGGTTCAAGCGACGGTCGATTCCCTGAAACGCGAACAGAAGCTCATTAAGGTAAAGGAGACGAAAGAGCGATTGCGTGAGTTAGAGACGAAGACCAGGCAGGAGCTTGCACCGCCGAGCGAGCCGATTCCGCTTGAACGGCTTGCCGTCGGCGATACGGTGGAAATTACGGGCTTGGGCATGACCGGAATCTTGCTTGAAATTCCACAAGGGAAGAAACGCGTTCGTGTCAAAGTCGGAGAAGGGGAGATCCTCGCCACCGTTTCGAATCTCGTCGGGATCGCCAGTGAACCACACGGGGGGCTGCCTCAACCGACTGCCGCAGCATCGTCCCTTCACCGGAATACAACAATTACCGGACTCGGGTTGGAGGAGCAGACCGTTGTGGATGTGCGAGGTCAAGCCGTGGATGAGGCTTTGGATCAGGTCGTGGCGGCGTTGGATCGAGCAACTCTGGGTGGTGCGCCGTTTCTTCGCGTCATTCACGGTCACGGCACCGGTCGACTCAAGTCCGCTCTGCGAGAGTATTTGAAATCATCACCCTATGTGACGGAGTTTCGTCCAGGTGATCGAGCCGAAGGGGGCGATGGCGTGACAGTGGCGAAGCTGCGGTGAGAAGATCGTGTTGAGCCGGAAAGCGAGAATCTTTGGCGCCTCCGGAGATCGAGTGGGGAAGAGTCTTGAGCTCAGCATACTGCGTCGCATCCTCCTTTGCGATGCCTCCCCTTCGTAAGGGGAGGAGAGGTGGGGTCGAGTCTCTGCAGGCCGGTGCACGCTTGTGTGCATGGCCTTTAAGTCTTCGACCTCCCCGTTCCTCTCCTTACGAAGGAGGGGGCAAGATGGTGGCCGGTTCAGATTCCTCCCCTTTGTAAGGGGAGGTGAGGAGGGGGCGATCGTATGCCGTATGCGAAACGAGGGACGCCGGACTTCCTGCCTCTGAAACGACGACTGCGCTCAAATATGACGGAGGCCGAGCAGCGTCTCTGGGCTTGCTTGCGGCTCCGGCAGTTCCACGGGTTGAAGTTCCGGCGGCAGCATAGCATCGGTCCGTACATCGTGGACTTCTATTGCCAGGAACGGGCGCTCGTGATCGAAGTGGATGGAGAGACCCATGCTGAGGAGGAGCAGATATTGAAGGACCGGGAGCGAGATCGCTATTTGGAGTCGCTCGGGTTGTGCGTTGCACGGTACCAGAACCGCGATATCCTGATGAACCTCGACGGCGTGATCGAGGATCTATCGCGGCGACTGAAGACGGCCTCTACCTCCCCCACCCCCTCCTTACAAAGGAGGGGCAAGATGGTGGCTGATTCAGAGTCCTCCCCTTTGTAAGGGGAGGTTGGGTGGGGTCGAACGTTAGCGTTCCCCCTTCCCCTCCTGACAAAGGAGTGCATGACCCGATGCCCGAATTGCCTCCGATTGACACGAAGGCCTACGATTTCACGCAATGGCTCCTGCCGTGCGAAGTGCTGAAGTTTGACTCTATCTGATCCAGTAGCCAACCATGTTTCGTCTCCGGTGCATAGTCGATCAGCAGCACCAAGCGCTTGTCCTGATCTCCGGATGAGAGGAGAAAGCTGGGGTGAGGGTGTGTGTTTGGTTGGATAGATGGCTGCTCGATTCCTGCAGGAGTGCGAGTCGGCGCTTTCATTGACAGTGTACGGAGATATGACGTACGGTACATCCTGTGGGTGTTACGCGGGAGGGACTATGCCGACGATTGCGAAGAAAAAATCTCGGAAAGGTAGTGCAAGACTGGATGTGCGCTTGCGACCCGACAAGAAGGCCTTGATCGAAGAAGCTGCCACGCTTTCCGGGAAGACGATCAGTGAGTATGTGGTCTCAACACTTCTGCAGCAATCGACAGAGGTTCTCCAACGGCATCGGCATATCCGTCTTTCCGATCGCGATCGCGATCAATTTCTCACTTTGCTGGATGCTTCGGATGAACCGAGTGCTACGCTCACCCGAGCGGTGCGGAAGTACAAGCAGGTAGTGGGGACAAAGCGGTGATTGTTGTGCCATTGAGCGATCGTCACGATCGCTCGCAGTTCGATTGTGGAGAGCCGGCTCTCAATCTCTTCTTGCAACGGTACGCCGGTCAGCACGACCGCCGTGGGTTTGGCCGGACCTATGTTGCGGTTTCTGAGAGAGCTGTCGCCATCAGCGGATACTACAGTATCTCCAGCGGGTCGATTGCATTTGAAACGGTTCCCGAGAATCTTCCCCGTCATCCAGTGCCGATCGTTCTCTTGGGCCGACTTGCCGTTGATCGGCGGTTCCAGTCTCAAGGAGTGGGCGGGTTGCTGTTAGTGGATGCCTTGCGTCGCGCACAACGTGCGGCTGACGAATTGGGAATCTACGCGGTTGCTGTGGAAGCGCTTTCCGATCGAGCGAAATCCTTCTATGTCAAATTCGGTTTTCGGGCGTTGACCGACGATCGCTTGCATCTCTATCTGCCGATCAAGGTTGTGCGCCGACTTCATCTGTGATCGATAGTGTGACATCGTTGGGAGATGTAATGCACCAGGTCAAACGATGCTCAGATGCTCTATTGAAGGTGATGTTTCGCCATCCGGTAACGGAGCGTATTGCGGGTCATCTTGAGGAGCCGACTGGCTTCTGAGACATTGCCCGAAGCCTTTTGCAACGCTTCTTCGAGCAATTTCTTTTCCATCTCCTGAAATGAGAGTCCGAAGGCCAACAGCGATGGCCTGAGTTCAGGACCCTGGTCGTCGGCTGTCGGATGACTGTTCACGGATGCCGGGAGGTGATGTGGTTGGATCACCTCTTCTTTACAGGTGATCGTGAGCCACTCGACCACATTGTGCAGTTCTCGGACATTACCGGGCCACGTGTGGCTTCTGAGGATCGAGAGTGCGGATGGGGCAATAGCCTTCACGCGGCATCCCCGTTCCTTTCGGGCTCGCTCTAAGAAGATTAAGAGAATCGGCTCGATATCTTCAGAGCGTTCTCGGAGCGGTGCAATACGGAGCTGATAGACGTTCAATCGATAATAGAGGTCGAGCCGGAAACGGCCTGCTTTGATATGGGCGAGCAAATCTTCGTTGGTCGCGGCGAGGATTCGGATATTGACTTTGTGGCTCTGGGTATCGCCGAGAGGATCAACGGTGCGGTTTTCCAGGACACGGAGTAGCTTGGCTTGAGCGGTCGGGCTCATTTCTCCGATCTCGTCGAGAAAGAGCGTACCGCCCTCTGCCGTTTGGAATCGCCCGGGTTTGGCCCGCTTCGCGTCGGTAAACGCGCCCGGCTCATAGCCGAACAGCTCCGCTTCCAACAGATGTTCAGGAATCCCCGCACAATTCAGGGTGACCAACGGGCCACCGGCCCTGAGGCTTGAGTGGTGGATGGCTTCTGCAAATAATTCCTTCCCAGTTCCACTTTCTCCTGTGATGAGGACGGTTGCATCGGTCACGGCCACTTCTCGGGCCAGATGCTTCATTAAGTTCATCTGCGGTGAGATGCTGACAATTGCGGCGAAGGGATCTTGTGGTGCCGTAGAAGTCACGGGAGGAGATTGTCTGATGATACCGTTGATCGCAGCCTGTAGATCAGCCGGAGAAACGGGTTTTGTCAGGTAATCCGCTGCACCAGCTCGCATGATGTCAACGACGTCTTTAACGGAATGATGGTCTCCAATGACCAGTACAGCGGGAGCAGAAGGGAGCTGCCTGGCATATTCGAAGAGCGGCTCGAGAGTAGGGGGAGTCCCTTCGCTGATCACCAACAGAGGAGAAGTTTCAGACCAGCATGAGAGCCCTTTTGCGATGGTTGATGCTGATTGAATGCTGAGCTGTGGTGCGGCAGCTTCTACAAGCTGTCTGAGTTGCGGATCCTTCGAGATGAGAAGTGCTTTCTGAAGGTTCATCGGAGTGCGTGCCTCCTCTGGAACCATCAACACCTCGTATAGCCTACACCCCTTGCTATGCAGAAAAAAAGGGGAAAGCACATAGCGAATTTCAATGGATCTCGACGGGGCAGCTGTCATGCGGGACTGCCTGTTGTGTAGAGGGCAGGGGTAAGACTCTGAAGGAATGGGGAGAGGGTCGAGGCGAGGAAAAACAAGAGCTGTCGGTCGACCCGGTCGACCGACAGCTCCATTGACTACTGAGTCGTTATTCGCTGTCCTTACAGAAGCTTCGCTCGTATGCAATGATCGTCCAGGCTTCTTCCTCGGTGATGACGTTACCCTTGAGGAGGGCCGGCATGCCTGTGCCAGGGCTTCCGTTCTTTATGACCCAGAACAGTTCCCCGTCGTTCCGTTTTTTGTGAAATTTGCAATTCGTAAGGTTTCGTGGACCTGGTGTGAGCAGCATTCCTCCCGCACCATCACCCTCGCCACTCTGACCGTGACAATTTGCGCAGGTGCCCTTCCCTTCATAGAGGTCCTTGCCCTTGGCGAGTACGTCAGGGGTCACGGTGATCGGGCTCTTCATTTTTCGTGCTTCCCCACGCTCAGCATCTGGAACACGCGGCTTCAGGGGGTCGGACTCAGGGCCAGACCATCCTGCCGTACTCCATAGGGCAACGGCCATAAAACTACACAACGTCACAATCATACGCTTCCGGCTCATGATTCCTCCTTGGTGATACCACTGAATGTTACGGTTGCTTGCTCGCGCCGCGTGGTAAGGGGCGAACGAAAATTGATACATCTTAACATGACAATGTCCTAAGTGGCAGTGCCCATATCTCGGAGAAATTGGCTAGGGCGGAGATCGGAAGGATGTAGGTCTACCAGCTTGAGGACCGCGTCAGCCAGGACCAGACGGTCCTGGCTGACGGGAAACACTACCGTGTGACTATCGCGGTGGTGATCACCGCAAGTCGTCAGTGAGTTTCGACGATGTCACTCTTCATTGGTCCAAGGATGGCCAGGAGCTCACCCTTTTCTTTCGCCGGCACGTTGAAGGTGTCCAATGCACTGACCAGGTCCTCAACCAGCGCGCCAAAAGCGGCGTCGGTGACCTTCATTCCCTTGTGCGTGGTCTTCATATCCCGACCGGAGTAGCTGCAGGGGCCACCGGTTGCCATGCAGACCTGTTCGACCAGGAGCTTGTTCAGCTTCTTGAGGTCGGCGGTGGCAAAATAGCCATTGATCCGCTTGTCACCACCCACGTTCCCGATGAACTTGGTGACCACGGCTTGAATGGCACCTTGTCCGCCGAGCCGCTCATAGAGCGAGGCTTCTGCGGCAAAGGACGTGGTGCTGGTCATTGTCCACGCAGCGGCGACGGCAACTGCGACACCCATAATCTTCTTGCTCAACGACATATTATCTACTCCTTTGTGTGAGAATGAATTGACTCATAAAGCTCCGTGCCCCGCTCATTCATTACGGGTTCCAGGGAGTGTTGGGCATCAACTGACCCTTATAGTCCTTGGGATTCTGGTTGGCGATCACCACTGCGATCGCACCGCGCAGCGCTCCCGTCAAGGAGTGGGTCACAACCGGATAGGCTCCTGGGTTGTCCACGATCATATCGAAGGTGGCACCGCTGCCTGGACCAACCACATAGGTCTGAACACCCTTGAAGTTATTCGCCGGGTTGCCGCTCTCGTAGACATTGTCCCAGATTTCAGCGATCGGATGGAGTGCCGAGAACTCGTTCGGACCGGCATTCACGAAATAGATCCGTACGCGTTCACCGACCTTGACCTCCAACGGCTCTCCGCCTGGGAAGAACGGATGGTACTTGAAGATTCCGCCGTTGAAAATCGTGTTGTCCCACTTCCGATCAAACATCGCCTGCACGTTGTCCGGGTTCTTCCAGAACTCGGATTGGACCAGGACGAATTCGCGATCGGCCTTCGGCCAGGCATTGGCATCCTTCGGATCGACAATGATGGCACCGAACATGCCACGGGCGACGTGTTGGATCATGGGGCTCGCACCGCAGTGATAGAAAAACACACCAGGCTTCTTTGCCACGAAGGAGTACTTGTGTGTCTCGCCGGCTGAAACGGTCTTGTGGTAGTTCTTCAAGAAGTCGAGCTCAGCGGCATGAAAGTCCATCGAATGCGGGAAGGAATTGTTCTTGTCCCCGATCAGGGTGAAGTTCACCGTGTCCCCTTCGGTGACCCGCACGACTGGTCCAGGCATCTGTCCGTTAAAGGTCCAGGCCTTGTACTTTGTCCCGTTTCCGTCAACGACGATTTCCGTTTCCATCGCGGTGAACGTGACCTCATGGACCTTGGCCCCTGCGGACCCTGGCATCGTAATACATCCGCTGGCTCCCAGAAGGACGGCAAGTCCTAATGTAGCTGTGATCACACGAAACCTCTGCATAATTGCCTCCCTTTAGTTTGGTTTTATGGCACAGAGAGCGATGCTGCGAGCGAGTATGGTCATTTGAGTCCCCTCCCACCCACTCGTCGAGCGTTCGCCGGATCAACTATCTATCAAATTCCGATGAGAAAGTACAACACATATAGCTTCCTCTGGCCGCTCTTGAAATTTCTCTGATCACAGGTGTGCCTGCCTCATCATCAATTTGAACCTTGTACCCGGCACCTTCATATCCGCACTAGGCACGATGCGTGCCATAGCCATAACAGTACGGCACTGTGGCGTGCGTTCAAACTATCATTTTAAAAAACCATGGTCTTCTACCTCATTTGATGAGACTGCCTTTCTGATGTATCGATTGTTGATCGGTGAGGGCAGAGGAGGGAAAAGGGCGTGGAGAGAATCTAAAAAGATACACCCTGTATCCAATTCGATTCATGCCGCAGTATTTTTCTGTGGTACTTGAACTGACTGATCGCAATCCGGTACGGGGTTTATCCAGGGGAAGGGGGCATCTATCTTGACGGTTCCGATCAAGAAGGAGGCGATGATGGCCGGGGTTTATTGTGTTGTGCGATAGCGATGTTTCGTTGAAACCCATGGATTTTTGCCCGCCGAATTGGGCTCTGTTGAAACAACGTGGTGAAGGTCTGTTCATCGAGTCGAGAAAGCTCATCTAAACTTGGGGCGAGGGTGACGGGTGAGGGCTGAAATGTAGTCTCGTGGGTCGGCTCGGCGCGCAGGTTGAACGGGCATATGTCGAGGCAATCATCACATCCGAATATTTTGTTTCCCATGCCTTGCTGGAGATCAGGGGAAATCAGGCTGTCATCTCCACGGAGTTCAATAGTGAGATAGGAGATACATCGTGTGGCGTCGACTACATAGGGTTGCACGATTGCGTTCGTTGGACAGGCTTGGATACACAGCGTGCAGCTTCCGCACAGATCAGTAGCAGGTTCGTCTACTGACAGTTCCAAGGTGGTCAGCACTTCTCCAAGCAAAAGCCATGAGCCATGGTCGGCTGACACGAGATTGGAGTGTTTTCCGATCCAGCCCAGACCGGCCCGTTCCGCCCAGGCTTTCTCCATTATAGGGCCGGTATCCACATAAGATCGCGTGTGTGCCTCTGGTACAAGGCTGGAAATGCGTGCTTCCAGTTGTTTGAGCTTGTTGCTCATTACCTTGTGGTAGTCCTTTCCCCAGGCATACCGCGCGATGCGACCATAGCCGGGCTGTTCGTTCGCACGATGGTCGGTGAGGTAGGTCATGCCGACAGAGATAACCGATCGGCAACCAGGAAGGACCTGGCGGGGATCCGCACGTTTCTCCGGTGTTCGTTCCAGCCAGGCCATGGTTCCGTGGTGACCTTGCTGGAGCCACTCCGTCAGGCGGTCGAAGAGACGCCGGAGAAATGGTGATTGGGTGGGAGGAGATTGTTCACCACCAGGATCGGCAGTCCCTTGCTCATCAGAGACGGGTGCGACCCCAACGGCATCAAAACCCAAGGCTCGCGCTTCTTGTTTGATGACCTCAGTGAGAGACATGGAGGACAGGTGGACAGATTACCCAGAAGTACACATGAATCGAACGCTGAATTTGGCTGAGCAATGGACGGACTGGCATTGACCGCATGTACCGGTGATCTTGGTCTTCCAGTTGGTTTCCTTTTCATCGAATCGGCACTGGAGCCGGCCGCCCTTCGAGATGGTCGTCCATGGTTGTGTCGTTCCCGGTATCATGGCCACCTGACATCCTTCAGGGAACGGAACCTGACAGGGGCGTGCGGTCTCACCCTTATCCATGGCGAAGCTGCATGACAACTCGGTAGTGGCTCCTGCGTCCTCCATCTCTTGAGCCTGAGAGGAAGAAACCAGCACTATCAGCGGAAGAGCAATACAGAACAGAAACATGCCGTGTCGTGATCTCATGGTCGGAGATGCTAGCACAGTCCTTTGTCTTGCGGCCATGCGGAGGCACGCGTAGAATCACCACCAGCTTTGGTTCCTACTCAGGGGAGGCCTTATGCTGGCGACACGAATCACCCAAAAAGAAGGAATGTTTTATTTCATCGCCTACAACGCCGGCGATTTGTTGGAAAAGGTTCGTTTCACGAGCCGGTACTATTTTGAAGGCGAGGAAATAGCGCAGACCAAGATCGCCGAACATGATGAGGTCGCGCAATTCATTGCAGGGATCGAGCGGAGTGAGAAGGGGTTTCAGCGAGTCCTGAATCGGCAGAAGATCAAGCAGATCGTCAATTTTTATGAGACCGTCGTGGCTCAACCGATGATTCCCGGTACGGTGCTGCTCTTTACCGATGAAACACTTCGTTTCCAAAAAGTTGACGGGTCGGAGTCGATCGGTCACCTCAGCGAGCCAAAAGGAAAGTACCTGGTCATTGATGGGCAACATCGCCTTGCCGGACTGCATTTTTTTCACGAGAAACATCCTGATCAGAGCCTGCAGGTCGAAGTACCCTGTCTCTTGTTCGACGGACGGAGCGCCGACTTTGCGACGGAGATGTTCGTCATCATCAACTCGACTCACACGCGCATCAACCGATCACATCTGGTCGATCTGTATGAGAAGGTGTCGTGGGAGAGTCCAGAAAAGAAGTTCGCGGCGAAAGTTGTCAATCTGCTCTACAGCGAGTCTGACTCGCCGCTCCAGTACAAAATCAACCGCCTTGGAGGACGGAGTAAGCAGGAGAAATGGATTCTTCAGTCCGAGGTGTTCAACGAACTATTAAAAGTGGTGACAGCCCATAGGCGCTGGATCGAGTCTCATTTGGACATGAAAGCTGATCGGTGCTATGCGTTGGTGCGGGACTACCTCAAGGGCGTCAAGGATGTGATGGGTGAGATCTGGGGCCAGAATGAGCGCTACATGTTCACACGCGACGTGTCCCTCAAGGCGTTGATCCGGGTGCTGGACGACCTGATTGTGGATCGTAAGCTCATCAGCGCTTGGGAGGAACAACGCTCACACCAACCGTTTGCTGAGCTGGTGAAGCCTTGGGCCACACTCACAAAGGATTTTCGCGCCGATGGATTTTACGAGCGGTTCCCTGCCAAAGGACAACTTGAACGGGTTCGCAAGATTCATCAACGGCTGGTGGATGCGATTGTGGGATAGACGAACAGCACGCCCCTCGGTCCTGCTCGCAGGTGGTGCGTTCGGCCTGCTCCTCTTCATCGTGACCGATGGGATGGGGATGGCTGCGGCACCGGTGGATGTACTCGAGGTCGCTGCTGCTTCCGGTGGTGGCACGAGGGCGACCGCGCAAGTCGTTATTCCAGCCCCACCGATCGTCGTTCAGCGATTGTTAACCGATTACCCTCATTGGCCGGATCTCTTTGACATGCGGATGCATGTGGCAGCCGTCAGCGTCCACGACGGGGTGGCCACAACTGATCTTCGTATTGAGCATCCCTTGATGCCAGGCGAACGCCGGTTAGTCACGGAGTCGAGGGTCTTGCCGAGCGGAAGTCTCGTTACGGATCTGAAGGGGGGGGACTTCAAGCGGTACCATCGAGTCTGGAAGCTGGAATCCACGGGGGAGGGGAATCAGACACGCGCCGATTTTGAACTCGAGGTTGAAGTCGAATCCTTTGTGCCGGACTGGCTTATCGTGATTGCGATGCGGCAGGAACTCGAAGCGCACTTTCGTATCCTCAAACAGAAAGCAGTGGAACATTCCAAACGGTAACGACATGTCGAAGAGGTTAAATGAGAAACGACGACCTCCATCGGTATACGATGGACTCTATGTCATTCTTGATCCATCGATCTGTCCTGATCGTTCACTTGTGGATGTCTTAACGATTTCTGCCGCAGCCGGTGCCAAGAATTTTCAATACAGAAACAAAACGGCTTCGATGAAAGTCGCCTATGAAGAGGCGTTGGCACTGAGGAAGATCGCCCAAGAGCTTGATGTACTGTTCATCGTCAATGATCGGTGTGACTTGGCGTTGGCCGTGGATGCGGATGGCGTGCATCTCGGGCAGGGAGATCTGCCGTTTTATCTCGCACGAAACGTCATGGGGCCTGACAAGCTGATCGGTCTGTCAACGCATAATCACCAACAGATATTAGCGGCGACGGTTGCTGGCCCTGACTATCTCGGATTTGGCCCGATCTTCAAGCCGGGTTCGAAGACGGATCACGATCCCGTTGTCGGGCTAGCTGGGTTGAGAGGCATTCGCTCGCTGACGTCGCTTCCAATCTTTGCCATCGGAGGGATCACCCTTGATCAGGTCGAGAATGTGATGCGGGCTGGAGCAAATGGGGTCGCGGTGATCTCCGCAATCATCAAGGCAGCGGATGTGCGGCAAACGGTCAGCGACTTCGTCGCCCGGATCTCCTCATCAATTGTGCCAGCTTCTTAAGAGCCGCAGATCTGGCCAGGTGTCGGACGGCAGGTCGGAATCGTCCTGGCATGCCTGGTTCATAGGGAAGGGGGCCCAGCACTGGGACATCTGCTTGTTTGCGGAGGATCTCCACCGTGGTCCGCTGTTGTAAGCGAGCGACGGCGGATCGAGCCGATTCGGTTTGGTTGAGCACTAGGGCCACAATGGGGATTCTGTTTCGCTGCAACGCTTCAATGGTCAGCAACGCATGATTGATGCCGCCCAACCCAGATCGCCCGACCACGATAACCGGAAGATGGAGTGATTTAATCAGATCCGCGACAGTGCTCTTTGGTGCAATCGGCACACGCACCCCGCCCACTCCTTCTACAATCATGGAGTCGTATCGGGCGGATAGGAGCCGGTAGACCTTCTTGATCGTCTCCAGGTTGATGGTCTGTCCTTCCTTTTGTGCTGCAGCCAGCGGAGCAACCGGCAGTTCAAACGCATAGGGACGGATAGCGCCCAGCGGTTCGTCATTCTCAATGATGGATCGGAGTCGTGCGGCATCGGACTGAGCTTCATTTGATGGCGAGGTTCCGGTTTCAATCGGTTTCATCACGCCAACCGTGAGCCCCTGTTTCTTTAAACAAAGCGCGAGGGCAGCAGAGACCAACGTCTTTCCGACGCCGGTATCGGTACCGGTTATAAATATGCCGTGATTCATCGGTAAGCACTCATGGCGTATGGTTTATGGTCAATGGAATCGGACTAACCGGCTCTCATGCTCTTTTGCCCCTGGCCATCAACCATTAACCATGTCCCATCAGCCATATGTTCTCAACTATAGATGTCTGCTGTCGCAGTTCCACACTTGCCCCGATATGTCGTTGAGTTGGGCCAAATGAACGACAGTTCTGGCCATCTCCTCGCTTGCCGGGGGGCGACGGAGGTCATGGTCTAGCCACCCGCTGCCTTCGGGGAAAATACCCTCAGTCAGATCCGTCTTCTGCCAGCCCGGTAACAACAGATTCACGCGAATATTCTGGGGACCCCACTCGCATGCAGCGGTTTTGACGAGCCCAATCAAGCCAGCCTTTGAAGTCGCGTAGGCGCTCTGTCCCTTCGCACCGTGAAATCCAGTGTGTGAGCCGATCACAATAATAGAGCCTCCACCACGGGCGAGGAGGACAGGGGCACAGGCCCGTAAACAATGAAACGTGCCGGTCAGATTCGTGGCGATGACATTGTCCCAGATGTCGTCCGCATGACGCACGAGCAACTCGCTCTGTCCGACTCCAGCGTTGCAGACCACGGCGACGGGGCCAGCAGTGCGGCTTGAGAATTGATCAAACATGCGACGAACGGACTCAGGATTCCGAATATCCGCAGCGTAGGCCTCACCGGTTCCTCCGGCCTTGCGGACTTGATCCAATGTGGTGTCGGCTGATGATGTGTTTTGATAGTAATGCACGCCCACATACCATCCGATTGTTCCAAAGGCCTGACTGATCGCGCGGCCGATCCCGCCGGAGGCTCCAGTGATAAGGACGGCTGGTGTTGGTTCAATGGGGGATGGCATGGTGCCGAATTATGCGGAGAGAGCTGCTCATGTGGTGTTCACGAAAAGAGCGTCGCAACTTTTGCCAGCACTTCATCCATGATCGATGCCGGCAAGGTATCCACTTTGTGTCCACCCCGTGTAGCAAGATCCAGCGCACGTGGTTGGTCGCAGCGTACAATACCCGTTGTTTTGATGCCGCTAATGGGAACAGCAAAGCCAACTCGGCGAGCAAAGTCACCGCCGCGGGTAATGGGCACAATCACCGGACAGGCTGTCAGGCGGTTGAATGCCTCTGGGGTCACGATCAGCACTGGCCGTTGGCCGCGCTGCTCATGCCCTGCTGTTGGCTCAAGATCAACCATATAAATGTCGCCGCGCTTCATTCGATCAACTCTTTTCCGACGGCCGGTGCGTCGATCCATTCGCGTTCTTCCGGCGGCAGTGGATACACGCCAGCCGCCTCTGCCTCGGCCAGCAATTCTGCCATTGTGTAACGCGGCCGTGGAGCAGGTTCGACGACGAGGCGGCCGTTATCAATCACGAGGCCGACCGTCGCACCTGCCTGCAGGTGGAGTTGATCGAGAAAGGCAGGTGGCACGGTCAACATAATCGAGCCACCGACCTTGCGTAAACTGGTTGTGTGCATGAGCTGCCTCCACGTGGTTGGGTTATATCTAAATATAACCCAAATCGCTTTGATCTGCACGTCATGTTTGGGGAGGCATGGCCATAGGTCAACAGGCGGCCGTCGGTTTTGCTGCCTGCTCATGGTGAGCCTAGTGGACACCCACATACCAGCCGATCTGTCCAAAGGCCTGACTGATCGCGCGACCAACTCCTCCTGAGGCTCCAGTGACAAGGACGGCTGAACGACCGGCCTGTTTCTCTCGTTGATCTGTTTCAGTTGGGATCGGTGATGTCCGATATTCCATATCTGGTAAGGATTATGCGGTGTGAGGCTGGGCAAGGCAAGCATGGGGTCTGTCTCTGCACAGTACGGATCGGCTTGCCGCTATTGTGATAGCTATGGTACCGTGAAAATCACGTCTCTGTCGTGCACTGAAATGATGAAACCTGGAGTGACTATGCGATCGGTCTTGAGTGTGGGAGTGTGTTTTCTGTTGAGTCTATCGGCCTGGTCTGGGGTGTACGGGGCGGAAGAACCCTTCACGATTGCCAAGTCTGAGGAGTACTTTCCTGATACGATCGGTAGTCGTTGGACTTATCGTGGCCAGATCAGCGAGGGACCGTTGCAGACGATTGAGCGGAAGTTTTTTGAGAATGTGTCCACGGTCTCGGGAACCAAGACCATCAATGGGGTTGCCGTGACCGTCTTTCATGACACCAACCCGGGCAATCATGGAGACTCGGATAGTTTTTATCGTCGGGATGTAGTGGGGATTGTCTATTATGGATCCGAGCCTGGCACACCCCTGGAGAAGCAGATCACTCCCTATCAGATTTTCCGGTTTCCCCTCAAAGTGCCGTCGTCGTTCCAACAGTTCGATCGAACCGGGCTCGATTTTGGGAGCGACATGGATCGTGACGGAACGGACGAAACGGTGGATACGCAGGGATGGAGCAAGGTGATGAGTCGAGATATTGTCACGGTTCCAGCCGGCACGTTTCAGGACGCCGTCAAGGTTGAAGCGCGGATGAACATGCACATTCATCTCTCTGGCAGCAAGCGCACGGTCTCAGGCATCGATGTGATGACGGCGTGGTTTGCCAAAGGGGTTGGCCTTGTGAAATATACCGAACGCCAGGAATTGTCAGCCGTCAAAGAAGACCGTGGTGTGGTGACGGAGATTATGGAAGAGCTTGAAGCGTACGAGATCAAATCCGCTAAGAGTCACTAACCCGATTCGAATCCACGGCGGAGAGTATTCTCACTCGTGATGCGGGTGATCATGAATTGGGCCAAGTAGTCTTCCCCACCGGCTTTTGCCCCGACTCCTGAAAAACGGTGCCCACCGAAGGGTTGCCGAGCAACAAGTGCCCCAGTGATTGGGCGGTTCACATAGAGGTTCCCCACATCAAACTGCTCCCAGGCCATGGCGAGATTGGCGGGGCTGCGTGAGTAGATCCCGCCGGTCAGGGCGTATTGGGTCGCATTGGCCATCTCCAGTGCTTCCGCGATGGTCGTGGCTTTCATGACCACCAGCACCGGACCAAAGATCTCCTCCTGCGCCAATCGATCGTCCGGCCTGACATCAGCGAATACGGTTGGACCTACGAAGGATCCTGGTCTCTCCGTCGTCCGGTGAACGACCACCCGGTGAGTTGTCATACCCAGCGCGATGAATTCCTCGATGCGCCGCTTGGCCCGGTCATCGATCACGGGACCAACTTGCGTGCCGGGATCGCAGGGATCGCCGAGCGTCAGGCTCATCACGGCATCACGGAGCCGCGCCAGAAACTGGTCGTAGACACTATCCAGCACGATGGCACGGGAACAAGCAGAACATTTCTGTCCCGCGTAGCCCGTGAATGAGGCGACCACGCCGGCGATGGCTTCGTCGAGATCGGCCGTATCGTCGATGATGATGGCGTTTTTGCCGCCCATCTCCGCGATCACCCGACGCACCATGGTTTGACCGGGCTGGATGGTCGCTGCGCTAGCCCATAACCCCAGGCCTACATCTTTCGATCCGGTGAAGGCGATTGTGACGATCTCCGGATGCTCGGACAATGCCCGTCCGATCTCCGGGCCGCCGGGGAGGCCATACAAGACATCGGTCGGTACGCCGGCTTCATGGAACAGGTCCGTCAATAGAACTCCTAACAGGGACGCGCGCTCGGAGGGCTTGAAGAGTATAGGGTTACCGGTTACCAGGGCAGCAGTGATCATGCCTGCTGGAATTGCCAATGGAAAGTTCCATGGAGCAATGACCGCCGCCACGCCACGCGGACGATACCATCGTTGATTGAGTTCTCCTGGATACTGTCCGAGTCGAAGCGGATCACTGAGACGCGCCATCTGCTGAGCATAGAACTCCAAGAAGTCGATGGCTTCGGCCACATCGGCGTCGGCCTCTCGCCAGGACTTGCCGACTTCGAAGATTTCCCAGGCGGCCAGGTCGTACCGGCGCTCGCGCATGAGTTCCGCCGCGCGTTGCACCACCGCGATCCGTTCTGCTGCGGGACGTTGCCCCCAAGCTGCGCCTGTCATTACGGCAGTACCGATCGCGGCAGCTACGTCGGCCGGTGAAGCCGCCTGAACGGTCGCGACGAGTTCATCAGGCCGCGCGGGATTACGCGATGCCATCAGGGAACCGGTCAGCCGTTTCCCCCGAATGCTTGCCGGCCATGTCTGCCCCAGATTGGTTCGCACCCGGTTGATTGCAGCCTGCATCGCCGTACGGACTTCCTGCCGGGAAAAATCGCTGTGCGGCTCGTTGACAAACGAATTGCGTTCTCTAGAGTGTGGCAAGGTGGAAGCGGGGACAACCGGTGGGGCGAGGAGGGTCGCCAACGATTGTGACTCCACATACTCTTTCCGTAGAAACGATTCGTTCGAGGTGTTCTCCAATAATCGCCGGACCAGGTAGGCCATCCCCGGGAGTAACCGGCCGACCGGTGCATACAATCGCACGCGCCGGCCATGCGTGACCATCGCATGCTGAAACGGTTCCGCCATCCCGTAAATCATCTGATACTCGACCGTCTCAGGACTGCACCGGTGCGCGTCCATCATCGCTTCGATGACGGCCAACGTCCGCAGATTATGTGTGCCGAACGCCGGGCGGATGATCTGCCGGTGGCCCAGGAGTAAGGGGACGAGAGCCTCATAGTTCGCGTCGGTCTCTGCCTTGTGTTCGAACAGCGGGACCGGCCACCCGGCCTGATGATAGTGCACCGTGTCCGCATCCCAATAGGCTCCCTTCACCAGCCGAATTGTGATCGGACAGTTCCGTCGTTCTGCCCAGATGATGAGAGATCGAATGTCCTGTTCGGTTTCCCGATGATAGGCTTGCATCGCGACGCCGGCATGGGGAAATGTCCGAAACGCCGGTTCGTCAAACAGGTTCCGGAACAACTCGAGCAGTAAGGTCTTCGTCTCCGCCTGCTCCATGTCGAAGATCAACCCGCATCCGTGGGCCGCCGCCTGTTCCACAATCGGGCGCAACCGGGCCGCCACGGTTCGATAGGTGCCGAGGGGATCAATCGGGTCCAACCGTGAGGTCAATGCGGAGATCTTCAGGGAGAGTTGCGCCCGTGGCAGCGAACCGAGATGATCCCGTTCCAACTTCGTCATTGATGGCCACATGTCGACAGCCTGGCTCAAGTGGCTCAATGCCTCGAGGCATCGATCTCGATACCGGTCCGCCTCGACGTCGCTGATCGTGGCCTCGCCGAGCAAATCCACTGACCAGGCACGACCATCTTTCCAGAGATTCGCCAGGACAGGGAGCGCTTCCTCCACCGAGCTCCCGGCGATGAAGGTTCGGGCCATCTGCTCCACTTGATGGCGGATAGTTTTTCCCGTGATGGCGGCTCCCACATTCGTCGCCGCCAATGCCTTGAGTCCCCATTGCAGCCCGAACATCTGACTATGGAACGCTCCAAAGTACTCTTCCGCCAACCGTACGACAGCCTGATCTGAGGCGACGGCAGGGAGCACATCGATGAAGCGGAACAGCTGGACTTTGAACGGAGGATCTTTCATCGCCAGGTTGATCATGCTTTGCGACCACCAGTGACTATCGAAGATGGTCGGAGTGCGACCGGCCGATAACTGGGCCAAATGCTGTCCAATTCGGAGTACTGCTACGTTGAACACAGACGGATTCATCGTCATGTCTGCTCCCGGGAGGTTGTCCTGGCGTTCATTGTCAGTATACTCCAGCCATCGTCACGCACAGCATCAGGGAATCGATTGTGCCCACATACCGGTTGAAAACGAGAACCGGTTTCGCTAGAGTACGGTCTCCGCAACACGTTCACCGGAGCCTGTTTGCCATGGTGGACCTCAGCTTGGGGTATCAGCGAGAGGACACATGGCCAAGACAGAACAGATCGCCCAGCCCCTGACATCAAGATTTTCCTACGGTACCTGTCTCCTCTTTTGTGTGATCGCCACCGCCACGATCGTTGGCGTTCCCCTCTACGGCTACTATATCGGCTATACGCTGTTTGACTGGATGCACTTTTTCGTCATGTACATCGTGACGGGGATGGGGATCACGGTCGGCTATCACCGGCTGGTGGCGCATCAAAGTTTTGACTGTCCGAATTGGGTGAAGCGCCTGGCCCTGATTGCCGGCGGATGGGCACTACAAAACTCGGCGCTGGTTTGGGGTGCAGACCACATCCGCCATCACGCCCGCACGGACACGGACGAAGACCCCTACAATGCAACGAGGGGATTCTGGCACAGTCACTGCGGGTGGCTCTTCTATACAACGCCGTATCGCATCGGCAAATACCAAATCCGGCTGCGCCGCGATCCGGTCATTCTCTGGCAACATCAGTACTACTGGCTGATCGTTGCCTCCGGTCTAGTCATCCCTTTCTGTGTCGGGTTCTGGTGGCATGGCACAGTCCTGGGCGGCCTGAGCGGCCTCCTCATGGGGGGCCTGTTACGGATGTTCATGGTCCTCAACTCGACCTTCACCATCAACTCCCTCTGCCATATGATCGGCAGCCAACCCCATGGGACACAGGACAGCAGCCGCAACAGCTGGCTGATCTCCTTCATCAGCTTCGGCGAGGGCTATCACAACTACCACCACACCTACGCCCGGGATTACCGGAATGGCCCACAGTGGTACAACTTCGACCCGTCTAAATGGATCATCTACGCGCTGTCGCTGGCCGGTCTGGCCACCAACCTTCGCCGCCTGGACCCATCGGTCTTTTGACCCTCACGATAGTCCCCTGTTCGCACCGGAGGATAGTCCGACCGGCCCATGTTATTTTGCGTATTCCATCGTTTATGATACTGAAGTGTGCGTGTCATGGTGACTCGATTGCCCTGTCGTTGTGCACAGTGAACGGCGAGTTCAAGCAGAGGGGAGAATAGATATGGCTGACGAGCATGGTCATGGGGCACAGCAGCCCCAGGCAAAAGATAACTTGATTCCAGGAGTCAAACACGTCATCGCAGTGAGCAGTGGGAAGGGAGGCGTCGGGAAATCCACTGTCGCCGCGAATCTGGCTTGTGCGCTGGCGGTCGCCGGTGCAAAGGTTGGTCTATTGGATGCCGATCTGTATGGCCCCAATATTCCGATGATGATGGGGAGCACCACTGGTCCTGAGCAGAAGGACGGCAAAATTGTCCCGGTTGAAAATCACGGGGTGAAGCTCATCTCCATGGCGTTTCTGGTGCCTGAGGAAGCCCCGCTGGTGTGGCGTGGCCCGATGGTCCACCAGTACCTGCAGGCGTTCTTCCGCGATGTCCTCTGGGGCGAGTTGGATTATTTGTTGATTGATTTACCACCAGGGACTGGCGATGTGCAGCTTTCCTTATCGCAGATGGTTCCGCTAGCTGGGGCGGTGACCGTGACGACGCCTCAAGAAGTTGCGCTCTACGATGTGCGAAAGGGCATGGCGATGTTCCAGAAGGTGAATGTCCCACTTCTGGGCATCATCGAGAACATGAGTTACTTTGTGTGTGGCCACTGCGGCGAACGGACGGAGATCTTTTCGCACGGAGGTGGCGAACGGGCTGCGGCGAAAGTCGGCGTCCCGTTCCTTGGACGGATCCCGATTGATCCCGCCATTCGTGATGGTGGAGACACCGGCCATCCGATCGTCGTGGCCGATCCGGCCTCTCCGCAAGCGATTGCGTTTCGAGATATTGCGAAGAAACTCACGGATGAGCTCAAGGGGACTGGGAACAGCGGTTCGTCGATCGACAGTTTGCTTAAGAAAATCAAGCAGCCGTTTAGCACGACTTGATCGCGCTGACGTTGGAGGGAAGAAATGCCGGAGTTCGTACGGGTTGCGGCACTTCCAGATATCAAACCAGGACACGGAATTGTCGCAGAAGCTCACGGGAAGACACTGGCTGTCTTCAATGTGGATGGGACGATCCACGCGATCAATAATACCTGTTGTCATCGAGAAGGGCCGCTGGGAGAAGGGGAGCTGGAAGGCAACATCGTGACCTGCCCTTGGCATGGATGGCGATTCAATGTTACGACCGGTGCCTGCGTGAACAATCCATCCGCGAAGGTGGAGGCCTATCAGGTGAAGGTCGAAGGGAATGATGTGACCGTTTTGCTTGAACCCTGACCCATTGCTTTCTTGATTTTCTCATGAGCCCTAGGAGAGGAGTCACACATGCCTGTCTCAGCCAACGATCAAACTGATATTGCTGCGGCACTCGTTCGTCTCTATGTGTTTCTGGCGCAGTATCTCGATCGCTGCTTTGATGAAGCGGCTCGGAGAGATTATCCGGATTCGGAATTGCAGAAGCATTTGGATGAGACTCGCCGACAACTGATGGATATTCTGTCGGTCAATCCCGTCGTGAAACGGAAACTCGCCGATGAGTGTGATCGAATCTTGCACTTGGGCGCGTCTTGTTTGAAACTCGGTGTGGCCGATCCTAAGACCCGTGAGGCCATTCAGGCCGAGCGCGCTGTCCTCAAGAGCAAGACCCTTGCACTCAGTGATCTGGTGGCTGTCTACCGGGCCTTAGCATGAGCCATGGCGCAGGCTGGGTTTGACAAACATCAACTGGCCGGGTTGGATGATAGAGAGCGGGGATTTAGCCGTCCGGTTGAGTTTGAGCAGGCAGGTGAGGGCTATCGGGCCGTTTTGAGGTATGAAGCTGTTCGCGTCGCAACAGAGGTCCACCCGTCTCAGGATGACGCACTCACGGTTTTGATCCAGACCTTACAGGCTCAAGGCTACCGACAGCTCAAAACTCAACTGAGTTTTCGTAATGGAGTGTATCTGGGATCGCAAGAACTCTGGGTGGAATATCCGGATCCTTTACAAGCTGACCCGGCGCAATCGAGTTTCTTTGAGACGATCAAGAATTGGTTTGCGCCGCGCTCTACTCACGGGTAACAAACCATGAGTTTTGTCCCTCTCGATCATCTTCGGTTCTCGTCTGCTACTCCTTCTCCTCACCCTTCACCCCTTACCCTTCACCCACCACCGAGTGGTTATCAACGGCTTCCCGCTTGGTTTAAGGTTACCGCGAAGACCGGTCCTGATTATCTTGATATCAAGCGGACCATGGAACGGCTTCAGCTTCATACCATTTGTGAAGAGGCTCGTTGTCCCAACCGATGGGAATGCTGGAATGCCCGTACGGCAACATTCTTGATTCTCGGCGACATCTGCACGAGACGCTGCCACTACTGTTCGGTAGAGACAGGAAGACCACTTGCGGTGGATGTAAATGAACCACATCGTGTTGCAGAAGCAGTACGAGCTCTAGAGCTCCGTCATGCGGTGATCACGTCGGTCAATCGTGACGAACTGCCGGACGGTGGTGCAGGGGTCTTTGCAGAAACAATCAGGCAGACGAGACAACGGAATCTCACCTGTACGATCGAGGTGTTGATTCCTGATTTCGAAGGCAATGCGCAAGCGCTTGCAATGGTCTGTGCGGAGAGGCCAGAGATTCTGAACCACAATATAGAAACGGTAAGGCGGCTCTTCCCATCGATTCGCCCTCAAGGAAAGTATCAACGGTCCATCGACTTGCTCGCGCGGGCAAAGCAGCATGGACTGAAAACGAAATCAGGCTTGATCTTGGGTATGGGCGAGACGCTCGATGAAGCGCGCGAAGTGATGCGAGATCTTCGAGCCGTCGATTGCGACATCATCACCATCGGCCAATACCTGCAGCCGACAAGAGATCATCTGCCCGTTGCCCGCTTCTATGATCCTTCCGAGTTTTCTTTGTTAAAAGAAGAAGGCTTTGCGATGGGTTTTGCCCATGTGGAATCAGGCCCACTGGTGAGAAGTTCCTATCATGCGGAGCAGCAGGCTTCTATCACGTAGTTGTTACGGTACCTCCATTTTTCCGCGAAGCCAAATCTAAATTCTGATGATAAGAGGCATCTTTCTTCCCCCTGCTGAGGAGGAAATGATGAAATTTGTTATAGTTGCGGTCATGCACCTCCGCCGCCGGCTTGGTTACTGGGAAGACCGACTCTATTCTTCATAAAGCGAAGCTGCGAAAACGCTCTCCACGCCAGTCCACAAGCCAGCCGTATTCAGTGCGCCTTTCAGACAGCTGAATCGCACGCCATGTCCTGTGCTTTGGTGCGCATCGCCACGCTGTGAGGATATGAAGTGCGTCTGTCTCGGTGCGAGAGTTTCGGGGCACTGGTCTGTACGACCCAAAAGTAGAATATTCTTTTCCAGGAATGAGAACTGAGCAAAAAGGATTGTTTGGTAAAGTTACACGACCGGTACCATTCGTCTTCCAACCGCACGTCGATCAGCGTGGTAGGTGTATCTATTTCGATTCAGTATCCTTTTAGATACTGACCGCTTTTTTATCTCTCGAACTCATACCTCAGCTGCCTGCTGCTGATGCGCTGATTCACAGAACGCTTTCCCAGCGCACACATTCGTAGAATAGCATGAAGTCATCATCCGCGGTATTGCCCTTGCCTAGTATTGAAGCTACGGCTCCTCGGAGTCGGCTCAAAGAGGCAGAGCATTTTGCTCATGCATGAGATATGTAAGGAAACAGAAATACATGTAAATAAGTGATTGAAAATTTCTAGGGGGGGTGCTATAGACGTTGCCCCATGATTCGGTGCTGATTGTTGTGCGGTCAAATCATGACCTCGGTTGTCAAGAGTGGACGCCATGAAGTGTAGCCTCACATCGCCGAC
>CABVSA010000005.1:0-53515 GCA_902500805.1 uncultured Nitrospira sp.
ATTCTGGGGTGTTGCGTGCCACGGTTCTTTCTCTCATCGTACAACGGTGTGCGAAACCGAAACCGATTTTTTCAGCAATCTGCTAGTGCTGATCTCGTAGCTCAACATAGGTGTAGACGACGCTGATGACTCCCGCAATGTACAATGCGGGAGCCGCAACGAGATGATTTTGAACGAACCAGGGGGCGGAAGTGTACAAGAGAGACATTGGTGTGACGTTCCTGTTTGGCGTGTAAGAGACGAGTGGTATACAGGTGGTCGTGTGTCAGGTCAGTGCTTCACCACATGCGTCTTGTGTCGGCGAGTTTCCGACTCCTGTCTCACAACCGGCTTCCCTGCTACCTGATACAACGCAAACGGATACTCCTTCGCTAACGAAGCGACTCCCAACCTAATGACATCAATTGAGGAGGTGTGATCGCGTGGGATTGGATCAGCCAGCCCTAGGAGGTGCCACCGGATCTTTGGTTTTCTAGGACCAGATTTCTTAGCTTTTTTTTGGACTCGTTGAGTCGAATAGAAATTCATCACAACTCCTATGGTGCGGACAAGCATCTCAACCAGCGATTCCCCAACCAGAGGAGCTTGTCAGCTCTGCCGTTCTGCCGACACGGAGTCTAGTCCCTCACGAACGGCAACACCTGCCATTCAATGAGAGGAGCGTGGAAACGTCATACTATTGCGCAGAGTCGGGGAGTGAGTACGAGGAGTGCGCGGAGAGCTAGTAACTTCGAAGAGCACGTATGCTAACAGGTGGTAGGTGACGGAGTCAAACTTCATGATTGACTGACGCGTGGATGGTCAACAAGATGCGTAGCTTGCAGTAGCTCCGGCTGGATTACCACAGCTTTTGATCTGATGAACGGAGCGGCGATGAGGGAGGCTCAGACTCGTGAATCAGTGTGTGTTCGTGAGGTGGTTTTGCCGAGTATCAGCGAGAGTACCAGACATCCGGCCATTGCCGATGCGTTCGGCGCTTAAAATTCTGGCATTGTCGAGACTGAGATATTCCCAACGTGCGGTACGCACACTCTGTGTACCTCTCGACCGTCAAGGCAATACCATGGCGTTGCGGTGACAGAACCTTCTTGCTCCGTAACATTGTCAACAATGTAGTCATCTCCAGTGGCTGTTACCCATCAAGCGCGTAGGCATTCACGATGGACTCCATTGACACACCCTTGGTTGGCCCTGTAGGGTGAACGTGACGTATTGAGCCACGCCGACTATCCCATCTCTCGCGCGTCCCTCCTCTTCCTGCGCGTCTGATTCTCTAGTGTCCGCCGCTTCTACGCCAGAAGTCCGTTCTGTCTACGAGCCTTGAGCGCGAAGGGAGGCCTTGGGCAGATGGTGGTTTCCCCACATCATGGTAAAGGAGAATCGTATGAACCAGGAACAGTTCGGGCAATTTTGGGATCAATTGAAAACGCCGCTCAAGGATTACTGGTCGAAGATAACTGCGGAGGACTTGCTGGAGATCCGGGGGGATTTGGCGACGTTCGGGTCGGTCATTCAGCGGCGGTATGGAGAACTACAGAAAGAGGAAGTGCGCACGTGGGCCAATCGACGGTATTGTCACTGGTCAGGAAACTATATCGGATATAAGGATCCGGCGCCGGCGTCCTAACGGCCATGGTCGACCGTCATAGCATGCGACGTCCTGTTGGCCAGCTGATGATGACACTGCGGGTGCGATACGAAGGAGAGGTGAGATGAAAAAGATCGTGATCAATAAGAGCTATGAACAGTTTTTCGTGAGTCATAAAGCGTTCATCCGATTGCGCGAACTTGGGCAGACGGAGGCGTTACAAGAGATTGACCGAGGCGCATATTGGCCGCTCGCAGCTGGACCAGAGGAACCGAGCTTGAATCGCTGTGGAGCGCTCATTCCACGGGATGATGAGAGGCTCGTGCAGGTTGTGGAAGAACTGCGGGCAGCGGCCAACGGCCATGCCGCAGATTTGAAAGTCGTCGAGATCCCGGACGGCGTGCAATGGGTCATCGACAAGACTGACGGAGTAGAACATGTGAGCGAGGTGCATCGCACATGGGAGTGATGCCATCATCGTAGAAGACATGATCGGAGTTCGGATATGAACGATAGTCGTCAAGACGCAAGGGCAGGCAAGAGTCTCCAACCCAGTGAGATCGGTGAACCGGCGCTCAATACAAACGATTTGACTTGCCAGGAAGCGCAGATAGAAGAGCTGCTTTCAAAAGGAGAATCTACTGAGGACGAATCCGATGAGGAGCAAGACGACAATCCCGTGGATCCACATCCTCCCAAGTAACGGAGGCTGATAGCCCTTCCTATGCCTAGGCGAGTCCGTCGATAGGTTGGCAGTGGCTTCACGCCGATTGCGGTCAGAGCGGGATTGTTCTCGTAGCCGACACAATCACATGAGCGGTTCTCCAGAAAATCCACTCGGCTCCTGATTCCTGAGCGCCCCACCGATTTTGTACCGCCCCTATCACGAGTGATCTTTCTCGTCTCATCGTCGTTGACAGGGGAATTGGCGGATGGTACGGTGTCTTCATTGAGTTAGACGTTCTTGTTCCTTCCCGAGTTCCCTTCATTCACTCCGTCAACATTCTCTCCGTGTGTGATCGAGATCGGATCAAGGAGTTTGTCTGCGAGTTTTCCTCATCCATGTTCGTGATCCGCAGTTCTACGCGTTACCTGCCAAAACGCGCGCCGCCAACGGTAATGTTCGTGTGATGGGGTTCCCTCCCATCGGCATCATGTCCTTGTCATCCGTGATCAAGCAGGCAGGGCACGACTGTGTGCTGTTCGATCAGGCCAATCCCGATACTCCGAACCAGGTCATCATTGACCGGATCAACCAAGAACAACCGGCGCTCGTCGGTCTTAGTTTTCTCAGTACCACCAGCTATCCCTACGCCAAGATGCTGGCGCGAGAGATTCGCGCGACCAACCAAAAAGTAAAGCTCGCCTTTGGCGGCGTGTTCGCCAGCTTGAATGCCTCGTTGGTGAAGTTACAATGTCCCGAAGTTGATTTTGTGTGTCGTGGCGACGGCGAGCAGTTGCTGCTCGATCTGCTCGCGAACTTGGAGAACCCCCAAACTGTCGCGAGCCTGACATGGATGAAGGATGGCCAGGTCGTCCAGAATCCCAACCGCCCAACGGAACGGCATCTGGATCAGTGGCCTTTCCCGGATCGGGAGAGCCTGGAGCTCGACTATGTCGAATCCATGCCGCTGGATGTTCCGGTGGTGCTCTCCATGAGACGATTCACGACGATGCAGACCTCTCGGGGGTGTCCCTGGCCTTGCATCTTCTGTGATATTCCGATCTTCAATGAAGGGAAGTGGCGTGCCCGTAGCCCGCAGCATGTGGTCGCGGAGCTCAAGCATCTCGAAGCGCTCGGCTATGAGTCCGTCGGGTTCGTTGATGATCACTTTCTACTCCAGCCCAAACGAATCGAAGCGATTTGCAACGGCATCATGGAGGCCAAGCTGTCGATCAGGTGGGGCATTGAGGGGCGTGTCGATTCGGTCGCTCAACATCTGTTTCCGGCCATGGCCAAGGCCAATTGCGGCGCGATGATGTTTGGGATCGAGAGCGGCAGCCAGAAGATTCTCGATCGCCTGAAGAAGGAACAGACGTTGGATCAGGTGACGACCGCCGTCAAAAACGCGAAAAAAGCCGGCGTGGAGATCGTGCACGGATTCTTCACGGTGGGCAATCCGGACGAGACGATTGAGGATATGGAAGCTACCTTCGACTTCGCGTCGAGGCTGCCTCTTGATACCTTCGGGTTCAACCGGCTCTGCGTCTATCGGGGGACACCGCTGTGGCAAGAATACGTCAAACGCGGGCTGGTGAACGAAACCACGGATTGGTACAAGTACTTTAAATGTTCGGAAATCGATCCGACCTGCCTGTCAGGCGAAACCATCAACCGAGTTCGACAGGCCGGAATCAAAAAGCTCTTTCGCTACAAGCTCATCCATTACCCCCGCCAGACCTTTCAACTCCTCCGCCGCTTTTTTCGGTATATGCCGATCCGGGATGTGCTCTACCTTCTCCTGAAACCGTTCATGGGTCAGAAGAAGGGCGCCACCAAGGCCGAAGTCGTCTCACGCTTGGTCGAGCATGCCGACATGAAAGATGCGGCGGCACAGCTGACCCAGGTGGCGGATGAGATGCTGCACAATGTGTTTGAAGCCTCGCGGCTCGAACGATTGCGGATTCAGCAAGCCGCAGAGGGGTCACGCGAGTTGCCGATGGTGCAGCCTCGGTAGGTCGCAGGCGGGTGTTTCCCTGTAGTTCCGGGGTAGGGACCCCGTTACGACCATCGTCGCCCAGCGGAGCACGCTCGTGTGGGCAGCAGGCCTTTGTCCTAGGCACCATCCGATACAACCACTCTCCACTCAGCCCGCTCGACCGATAGATACAGGATCAGCAGTCGGGCTCGGTTGAGATCTACGGACGCCTCGCTGCGGGAGTATGCAGAACGGGCTTGCTTATCTTCCCTTGTGTCCGTGCGAGCTCCAGTTCAATCAACTTCACCGACATTTCCAAAATTTTTGTCGCCTGTGCTTGGAGTGCCTCTTCCTTGATGGCATGATTGAGATAGTTTTGGCAGAGGTTGTACATGGCTGTTCTATACAGTTGAAGACCCTGGGTGCGTCTGACAAGTGTGTGAGAAATTTGCGAGAAGGTTCTGGTCAATTCTTCTTTCATGCTCGCATCGATCTTCTCGTTTGACAGGTCTCGTATGGCTGCTAACGCCTGCGTGACATTCTGGTCTGTGTCGAGCGGAGGCTCCGCACAAAACCGGCCGGCCGCACTCGTTGCATCCTTCTCAAGTCGAACCAGGACGACCCTCCGATCGGTGCTCACCGCTAACGTTCCCACACGACTTTCGATATCGTCGATCACGACCGGGGATTTGGGGCTGGCAAATATGTTCAGTCCGCATCCTGACAGCACCACCAGACTCGCGATGAGGCTAATGCGTAGAGACAACGTCGGTATCATGGTAGGGCCTCCTATGAGAGAGAAAACCATGCTGATGACGGCCTATGAAATACGGTGTTTGTGGGATTCATGTTGGCTAGCATGGACGAAGTCACGCCGAACTGCAAGAGCCACATTGCGTAGTAGTACGATGCTAACGGTGAGTGATGACATTGGCACAGATGGGCAGGTGACGACAGGACCGCTGCTGGACTCGGTGGGTTGGGATTTATCGCTTGGCGATGGGCGGAAGTTCCGATTCTAGACTGTCATTCCTGCCGGCACAGATTCGGGAAGTCCGAATCTGTACCGGATCAAGAGGCGTGCAGGCAGAGAGGGTATCGTGATGGCACGTTACGCCGCTTTCGCTTTCCTTTGAAGCTGCCCTTTTGCTGCCGCGACAATGTTGTCTTTCGTGAACCCGAATTTCTTTTGCAACTCCTTGAGGGGCGCAGATGCTCCGAATGATTTCATGCCGATGATCTCGCCGTTCAGTCCGGCATAACTCGCCCATCCAAATGTGGAGGCCTGTTCTACGCAGACCCTCGCTGTGATGTGTGGTGGAATCACGCTGTCACGATAGGTCTGTGGTTGATGCTCGAACAGCTCCCAGGAGGGCATACTCACGACGCGAGCCTTGATCCCCTCCGCCTTCAGCTGCTCCGCTGCTTCAAGACAAAGCGAGACTTCGCTGCCGCTCGCGAGTAGTAGGACGTCCGGTCTTCCTCCAGACACGTCGGCCAATATGTAGGCGCCTTTGGAGACGCCAGATGCAGCGGCGTACGTGGAGCGGTCGATCGTCGGCAGGGCCTGTCTGGTCAGGATCAATGCCACCGGTTCATGTTTCAACTGCATGATGACGCGCCAGGCTTCCGCGACCTCGTTCGCATCCGCAGGACGTAGGACGATGAGGTTTGGAATTGCTCGCAACGAGGCAAGTTGCTCAATCGGCTGGTGCGTAGGCCCATCCTCGCCGACGCCGATGGAATCGTGGGTGAAGATATGGATGACAGGGACTTCCATCAACGCACTCAAACGGATCGCGCCTCGGCTGTAGTCGCTGAAGATCAGGAAGCCGGAACCATAGGGGCGCACTTTGGAGAGGGAGAGTCCATTGAGTACGGAGCCCATGGCATGCTCTCGGACCCCGAAGTGCAGATTGCGGCCGCCGCGATCCTTTGCCGTGAAATCGCCTGCCCCTTCGAAGGTCAAACGAGTCTTGGTTGAAGGGGCCAGATCAGCAGAGCCTCCCAAGAGCCAGGGGACATTCTTTGCCAAGGTATTGAGCACCTTAGCCGAAGCATCACGTCCGGCCACGCCTTTGGCGTCGGCAGGGAACAGGGGCAGCTCCTTGTCCCATCCTTCCGGCAGTTGACGCTGTTGCATGTCTGAAAGGTGCTTGGCGAGTTGGGGAAATTGCTTCTGATATTCTTCGAACTTTGCCATCCAGGCTGTGCGCGCCTCGTGCCCGCGCTTGCCCATGCCCTGCTGGAAATATTCGCGGACACCATCCGGCACCAGAAACTTTTCTTGTTCGGGCCAGCCGTAGTTTCTCTTGGTCAGCCTGATTTCTTCTTCGCCCAGGGGTTCGCCGTGCGCCGCGTGGGTATCTTGCTTATTGGGTGAACCATAGGCGATGTGGCTATCGACGATGATCAAGGTTGGGCGGTCCGTTTCTTTTGTGAATGTCGTGAAGGCCCGTTCAAGCATGTCGAGATCATTGGCATCACCGACTCGGGTGACGTTCCATCCATAACCGATGAATCTGGTGGCCACGTCTTCGCTGAAGGCCCACTCGGTGTGGCCTTCGATCGTGATCTTATTGTTGTCGTAGATCCAGCAGAGGTTGGACAGTTTCAAGTGCGCCGCTAAGGAGGCCGCTTCGGCAGCGACCCCTTCCATCATGCAGCCATCACCACAGAGGGCGTAGACGTTGTAGTTGAACATGTCGAAACCAGGTCGATTGAAATACTGCCCTTGCCACTGCGCGGCAATCGCCATCCCGACGCTGGTGGCAATCCCTTGCCCAAGCGGACCGGTCGTCGTCTCTACGCCGGAGGTCCACCGGTATTCAGGATGTCCGGCGCATTTGCTGTTGAGCTGGCGGAAGCGTTTGAGATCGTCCAGTTGCACCGAGAGCTCACCCAGCCGTTCGTACTGGGGATTCACGGCCTTCACTCCGGTCAGATGCAGCAGTGAGTAGAGGAGCATAGAGGCATGACCCATCGATAGCACAAACCGATCGCGATTCGGCCAAATCGGATCGTTCGGATCGAATCGGAGAATTCGCTGCCACAGACAGTAGGCGACCGGGGCCATGGCCATCGGTGTGCCTGGGTGGCCGGAGTTGGCTTGCTGGACGGCATCCATGGAAAGAGTGCGGATGGTATTGATACAGGTTTGATCAAGTTGTGCGTTCGTCACCATGGCCCCCTTTGTCGAGGTGTATGTCTCGAGTAGTATCGTCAATGGTTCTCGCCAGTAATTATGTCGGCCATATCAAGCGCGGGCTTGAGTGATGGGCAGCTGGTATTGATAGGTGAGAGTTGTTCAGACCAGCATCAGGGACACGGAGTGTCAGTCACGGCTTGTTCGAGGCTATCCATTGTATCGGGGAGTGGAGATCTGAATCGCCGAATCCGCCACCGTTGTCCGACTCATGCCAATCATCCCCAATCCCATGACGCATGACATGGCCTAAGGCGAGAGCGAGCAGGGCGATCTGTTGGACATGTCCAACAGGATTCAATGTCCTCCTTCGATCGAGGCTTCGTTCGTCATCTCAAGAAGTCTTTCCTTGTATGTGGGTGGATAAGGGAGCGTACTCGGTCCGTTGTTGGACATGTCCAACAATCGGCACCCTGGGTCATTCTTGTGGCGGGAGAATGAATTTTGTCGGGAAAGAAATAGTCTAGAGCAAGTCTTGGGAGGTCGTGAACAATGAGGCGACAGCTTGATAAGGAGAGGATCTGGCCGTCCCCCTCCCAAGCTCGTATCAGAGAGGGGGACAAACGATGCGGAGCTAGGGGAAAATGATCTGTTCAATTTGGCACTGTCGCGCAGGCACTTCCTCCTGCTTCCCGTCAGAAAAATTGACGATCAGGTGGTTCGCTTGTTGTGGGGCGTGCTGCAGATCGACGGTGCCCGATCGATCCTGAAACATGACGATCAAAGACGGCATCATTGTCGTTGAACTGAGCGTCCGCTTCTTCTGTTCCGGTTTCTCCTTCGACGACGTGACGGGCGATCGCTCAGATCCTCTGAGCTTGGCGGATAAGGCCGATACGGTTGCACGGGTAATCTCCTGATCGCCGGAGCACCACCGTTCGACTTCTTTATGAAACTCCTTGTACAGGTTTCGCAAATCGTAGAGCGTCTTGGCCGATGAACATTTTCCAGACGTGTAGATTTCTTCGATGCAGGTCGGAGGATCGATCAGTGCCAAGTGATTTGTCACCATGGACCGGTTTACGCCGAGGAGCTCGGCAATGTGAGCCTGCTTCTCACCTTCGTCCATCTTCTTCTTGATAAACATCGCCAGCTCACGCGGCTTCAGATCTTCCCGCTGCAAGTTTTCGATCACTTGTTGGTAGTCAGTATGCGAGCGATCGATGAATGCGGGAATCGTGGTCTTCCCGACGGCTCTGGAGGCTCTGAGTCGGCGCGCGCCAAAATTCAAGATCCAACGTTTCTGTTCCGTGGGATGGGGGCGAATCGAGATCGGCGTTTTGACCCCGTGGATCCTGACGCTCTGTTCCAGTTCTTCCATACTCGCCGCATCGAACTCCTGGCGAGGCTGGTCAGGGTCTTCGTCGATGTCCTTCACTGGGATATGAAGCGGGCGCCCCAAGACTTCAGCCGTCACGGTCCGTTCTTTGGCGATCGGGTCCGGTGTCGGCGCGGGAGTCGTCCGGTTAAGAGCCGTGAGATCCAACGTCGCGATCAGTGGTTTTTTCATTCCATCACCCCCATCGTATGAGCCACCTTTTGAAAGATCGGCTTCAGATGCAGCCATGCCTCTCGAGAACTGGTTTTCTGCAATGTCCAGATCGGTGCTCCCATGGCCTGGGCCTCCGCCACGGCTGTGCGTGAGGGAATGGCGGCCATTCGCCCATCTTCCAGTCGAATGAACAGCGAGGCAAAGGCCTTACAGAGCTGGTCGAAATTTGCGCGTTGGAAAGGGGTGGGTTCCACCAGATTAGGAAGCAGGCCGATGAATCGCAGGTCTTTATTGAGCGTACTTTGTATCTTGAGGACCTGCGCCCGGAGTGCCGCGATACCATCAACCGCCTCTTGATTCAGCTGAATGGGCGACAGGACAAAATCACCCACCACCAGTGACGCGAGTACCCGGATATCCGGATTTGGGTTCGTATCAATGATGGCCACATCAAATCTGTCGTCCATTTCGTTGAGGAACAGCCGGAGATTATTGGCAAACTGATTGTGGTCTTCTTCTCGTCGCTCGAGTTTGAGCAGATCGCTGTGTGAGGGAATCACCACAAAGGTGCCGCCTTCAATGGTGGTGACCGGTTCGGTCAACAGTTGGTTGGCCGTGATGGATGAGATGGTGGCCAGCTTTGAAGTGCCGATGTTTTTCGACGTGTTTCCTTGATGGTCTAGGTCAATGATCAAGACCCGTTTCTTGAGCATTTCGACGAGGAAGTACCCCAGTTGGCAGGCAATCGCCGTTTTCCCCACGCCGCCTTTCTGATTGGCTAAGACCAATGTTTTCATCGATCGCTCTCCTTTTTCACGAGCCAGGACGTTCGCTGCTTCTTCGCGACGGGCTTTCCCGAATGACAGGCGTTGTGCATCCCTTCCATGGTTGGATTTTGGTGATGGCTGAGAGAATGCGAGAGGGCGCGTTGGGTCGCCCGATTGTGTCAATGTAGGATTGGTTCCTAACCATTTAACGGCTGCTCTTGCGAGTCGGACACGTCATGGAGCGTGCGGCATCCTGAATACGCCATACTGAGTAAGCCTGCGTAGTTCTGCGAGTCTACGTGGAAGGTTCTTCTCCCTTACGGTTCTGATGGGAGCAGTATCCTAGGTAAGAGAAATTGTCAATCCTCTTCCGCTAAAAACCGTACAGGTCGCTCATTGCATTGTGCAGGGATCGGGAATGAATGTTTGGGTTGCCTTCGCGTGCGCAACGATTCCAGGTGAGATTGAAAGCAGTGGCGACGCTCGGGTTCGCCAAGAATTGGTGGGTGACAGGTTGGGTGGACCAAGAATTCTGTCATGCCCCACGTGTAGCACTGTTGGTAGCTATCAGATGATAGCCGGCTACTGGCTACGCGTCGACAGTGTTGTTGTCCTTACGCAGCGTGGGGAGCATGGGAACGAGCAGGATGAGATTGAGGCGAGCATGGTCGTACGGTCGCTGACTGTCTTGTGCGGGGATATAGTGCGGCACTGGCGGATCTTTGCACGATCGATGGATTCAATAAATATTTTGCGCTTCGTTCCGTTCCATCGTACCGTCACAGGTATGCCGGAACCATCTTTGTCGTTCCAACGCTCAGCGGCATCAGCCTGTCCTCAATGCGGATTCGAACAGGAGAGATGTTTAGAACGCTGCCGGTGTGGTTGAAATGGATCAGGTTTCGGGTATTGAGGAGATGGAGGTACGTATGACCATCGGATATCAACGGGTCTTTCCGCTTTCGATACTCGTGCTCGTGATCGGGGTGACTGCGTGTCAACGCGAGACGCCAGTCGAGAAGTCGCAGGCCTCACAGGCGCCTTCGGTCGTCGATCAAGCGGTTCGTCAGTCCGTCGATGCTATCCAGACCCCGATGGACAAGGCTCGCGGGGTGGAACGGACACTGAATGAAGCGGCTGGTCGTACGGCTGATCGAGTTCAGGAAGGAACGCCGTAGCAGAGTCAGCGGAACGCGATCAGGGTTTGGGATGGGTATAAGGTGCCGAGAGCCATTTCTCAATTCATGGAGCTCTTAGAAAAGATCTATTCCTCGGATTCTCTGACCTCGTGTTTGATACTCCAGCGTGTAAGAAGGTTCTCGCGGTGATTGACCGAGAGGCACCTCAGTGAGACACGAGTTTCTGACACCAGTTTCTTTTTCCATGCGAGCTGCATCTATAAGGTAAGATCTAACTCTTAGCGTGCTCTCTTGTGCCCCACCACAGGATCCCATCAGCATACATTTCGCTCTATAATCTGCCTGACGCTTCCGGGCCATCACGGCCACGAACATGATCCTGTGCGAACCCGCAGCTCGCGCACGCCACGGCCGATCTTGCGCCGGATGAGCGTCCGCAGCGTCCCCCCATTTGCGTAGCCGACCTGAGTGGCAATCTGATCAACGCTCCTGGTACTTGTCTGCAGCAGATGAATCGCATGTTCCACGCGAAGGTCTTGAAAGTATGCGAGCGGGGATTTGCCTAGTACCGCTTGAAGGCGGCGTGTCAGTGTTCGTGGACTTGTGGCGACTGCATGAGCGGCATCATCAAGAGAGAAACCATCGGCCAATCGTCGACGAGCCCATCGTTCAAATCGTTCGACGAAAGGATCTGAGTGTGCAAGATGATCGGGAATGGCAAATGCTGCCTGTGATGGTCGCGGGTCAACGACCAGGTAGCGTGCCGTCAACGTCGCCAGTGCCGGGCTGTGGCGACGCACCAGCCAAAGCGCGAGATCGAGATGGGCCAGTGCCGCACCGGCGGTGACCAACCGTGAGGCATGGACGATCATCTGTGATTCGTCGAGCACGACATGTGGGTATCGTTCACGGAAGAACGGGGCGAGCCACCAAGACGTCGTTGCGTGATGGCCATCGAGGAGGGACGAGCCGGCGAGCACAAATGTGCTCGTGCAAGCGGCTCCAACGAGTGTGCCGGCGTCAAACCAATTCCGCAAAAGAATTTGTGCATCCGCCGTGTCTCGTCGTTCCAGTGCCACTCGCAATGTCTCGGGCATTTTCGCTCCGACGGCAGGGACCAGCACAACATCAGGGCGTGCAAGCCGTGTGGCCGGCCGTACCGGTACGGAGAGCCCTTGACTTGTGCGCACACGAGGTCGGACGCCAATGATCATCACCTCAAAACGCGTCGATGATGTCCCCGTGGATTTCGCCAGTGCGTTCGCCGTACTGAAGGTGTCGAGCAGTGTGGCCAATCCGGTATCGAAGACGTTATGCAGCGTCAACACATAAATGCGCATGGCGAGAACTGTATCATAATTGTCATTCCTGCCACTAGTTCATCGACGAGGGCGACGCTAGAATGCGCACGGTACGACTCACACATTCAGAACGGGAGGCATATCATGGTACGTGTTGGACTGTTGGTGCGATTGCAGGCTAAACCGGGAAAGGAAGCCGAGGTGGCCAGCTTCCTCGAAAGTGGACTGGCATTAGCAAATCAGGAGGCTGCGACCGTGGTCTGGTTTGCGTTGCGGTTGGGACCGTCGACGTTTGGCATCTTCGATGCGTTTCCCGATGAAGCAGGTCGAAAGGCTCATCTTGGGGGGCCAATTGCGGCGGCTCTGATGGCGAAGGCCGCAGACTTGTTGGCCGAACCACCAAAGATTGAACAGGTCGATGTGCTCGCTGCCAAGATCACGCAATGAAATAGTCGCGATGCAGCGCTCGATCGCGAAGAGATTTGTGTGGAGTGCATTCGAACATCGGAACGATTTAACAAGGAGGTGTAGCCATGACCTGCAATGTGGGCGGTGTTGAAAGGCCCATACGGATGGGCATCGGGGCAGTGGCGATCTTGATCGGTCTCTTTGCGGGTCTTTCGACCGGCATGGCAGGTGCGGCTCTTGCCGTCGGGGCTATACTGCTGCTTACCGGCGCGGTGGGGTTTTGCCCACTCTTCATGTTGTTCGGAATCAGCACGTGCCCTTCGGGAGCTGGGGCGAAGAAATGAGCGGAACATGAGAGAGGTGCCCCTCTCGAATGGCCCGGTCAGCAGGCGCGGTTATTTCTCATCTAGCAGAATGCTGAAAAGTCCTCCGGCGGCGTTCTCGCATCACTCAGAGGCTCGACGTACCGAAGCATACGACTCGCCCCTTCGCTCGCTGCGGCCTTGCTGGACGGCCTTTTTGAGCATTCTGAGGTGTAGAGTGCCACAGTTCCTTCCATCATCGTGCAACGATGTGCGAAGCAGAACCGCGTTTTCAGCAAACTGCTAGAAGGTCTTTGTCACGCATGGGGATGTCGGTCGGGGCTCGGGTTGTGCATTGTAGCCTCGACCCTCATCCGCCGTGGTTCTTGATGCCCTGCTCCCATCCGTAGAGAATAGCCTCCTGGTGCTGGTTCCACGGTCCCATGATACCTTCATTCCAGTTTTGTCGTGCGAGCGGTTCAAGGCGCTTCCAGTCCATCTTCTGATTATCCCGATCCTGTGCGAGGTCAAAGCCATACTTATAGGCCAGTCGATAATGCTGATAGGTCTGCCCTGATGTCGCATAGCGCGACTGGTAATGAGCTTCGAAAATGGATTCGTAACGTAGGAACAGGTCGGTTTCTTCATGGGATTTGTACTCCTCGGCAGATTGTGTGATGCCTCGGAGGTGGCTGGATCGCGAGTGGTCGGCAGGCAAGAGACGAAGTACCACCCAGGTAAGAGGAATGATCAGGATGAGGAGTCGAAATATGCTGGTGGCGCCCATGGAGACCTCCGGGCAGGTTGATCGATCTATGATAAGTGAGTCAAGGCGAAAACTTCCAGCGCAAGTTTAACGCACTGTAATCTTGCGCGATCGCGTCGCCCCAGCCTGACAAAACCGCGAAGGGCATGACGTGCACGGCGCGACAGTTTTATCCCCGCATGCCTCGCGGAGGTTGGCACACCCAGGGGCTTACTTTCCGTGGCCACAGTGTAGTACACAAGGGGGCAATCGAGATGTGTTGAGGAGTGTGCCTATGACACAACGAACGACTCTTTCGACCAAGCCGTTTCTTTCAAGCCTCCCCGTCATCGTCTTTCTGGCAGGGGTGCTCCTCAGTGGAGGAGAGGCGTTTCCCTTTGGAGGCCAGGTGGTGACCATCCTTGATGGAGGCACGATTGAAGTGGTGCGCAATGGGAAAGCGCAACGAGTTCGCTTGAATGGGATTGCCTGTCCAAGGAGTGGCCAGCCCTACAGTGAGCAGGCCAAGCAAGCGACGTCGGATCTGGGGTTTAGTATGGACGTCACGCTTCAGATCTATGGCAAGGACAAGCAGGGGCGCGTTGTTGCAGATGTGCTCCTTCCCGACGACAGGAACATGAGCCAGACGTTGGTGCAGCAGGGCTGGTGTTGGTGGGATCGGAAGCAGGCTCCTCAGGATACCCAGCTGGAGGCGCTGGAAAAAGAGGCACGCGACTCTCAAAAGGGATTATGGGCTGATCCGGATCCAGTTCCGCCATGGGAATGGCGGAAGAACGCCCGTGCTACGACACCATAGCCAGGAACAACACGAATGTGCCGACGGCCTTATAGAAGGAGATCATAAGGCAGATATCGGGGCGCGCTGGATCAAGAAGGATGTGCGTGATCTGAGTTCCCGCATGGGCACTGCCCATGCGGGAGAAAGAACCGTTCAGAAGGTGTGGCGAACCCCGAACAATAACCCGATGGTGGAAAAATCCCCGTTGGCATGATTCCGCTTCCAGGCTGTTTCCACGTTCAGCATCATTCCTTGTGGGGCTCCCGGGACCAAATTCGTCAAGGCATAGTCCAGACCTCCCCCGATCCGCCAAGCAAAACTGTCAGAAACATTATGCGTATTGATGTTCACCCCGATTCCAGTCGTGACATAGGGAATCAGATGTCCAAAATGTCCAGGGCGATACTCCAAGTTGACGGGCAGCAAGGTGACGGTATTGACGGAGCCGGTTCCCGGATTATCGACACCATGATTTTGCCATTCCAGCATCATTCCGGCCCTGAACCATTTATTTAGTCCATACATACCTTGGAAGTTGATCACGGGGCCGACTGTGGACAAGCCGGAGTCTTGAGTTGTGAAGCTCGGTCCGACGCGAAAACCTCCCGTGATTTTCCCTTCGTCGGCCATACCTTCATGAACCCATCCCCCATCGGCGGCATCGGAGGGATGAGCATCAGGGGGGTGAGCAGAAGAGAGGCGAGGAGTCAGACCGAACACGAGAGTGGCTGCCAGTATTCCCTGCAATAAGAATGGAGTAAAGCTTCGATGCATGGTGTTCTCCTAAGGTAAGCCTATGATGGAGCGAACTGTAACGGACTCCCCCCGCAGTTTCAATAAAAAGCGTGGAAGGGTCACAAGGAATCCGATCCATTTTGAGCGTGAGAATAGCAACGTCCCGGGAGTCTGCGGCCGTCACTCATCATCCTTCTGCGGGAGGCTTGGTGAGTTCCTCCAGGAGAAAAGTTCGTACTCGTTCCCGCGCATCACGTGAGGCCTGTCCGCCCTGCGCCCGTTCGTTCCACGAACCAATCAGCGTGCTATGGGCATGCGTCGGTTTGCCATCGGTCTGATAGGCCCTGGCCGGGATGGCTCCGTCGATGAAGCGACCGCCAAATGTGTCGCGCAGGGTCTTGTGCTTCTCTGGAGGAGCCATGCAGTCTGTCTCGAACCGCAATCCGTACACCTTCGCGGTGCTCGATTTGGCGATCGTGAGATCGTCGTCAGATATGCCGAGGGATGTCTTATCTGCGTCCCTGTACCACCAGAAGCGCAAAGGAAGTGCTGGTTGGGCGACCACGGCTGCAGCGACCAGGGGATGATCCAACAGGGCGAGCGGGAATGGACCCGTCAGGCAATTGCCGATGAGGCCGATACGCTGCCCTGTATGCCGGTCTTCAATCGTCTGGACCACACCGCGCAGCCAGTTCACGATCGGCGCGCTTCCATGGGAGGGCGTTCCCCATTCCCCACCGGGGAAAAAGTCAATAGCGCCCCGAAACCAGTAGGCCTCCAATCCATGAATCAGTGAGAACTTGCCTTTTTCTCCGAACAGTAATGGAACGTAGACGGTGAAATCTTTTGAGAGCTCCTCGGCATAGGCCAGTGTTCCTGGGGACAGTCCGGTCATCTCGTGGAGGAGGAGTACCGGAGGTTTGGCTGTGCCGTCATTGAGGCAGAACACAGAATGGGTGATTCCAGCCCGCGAGAAGGATTGCTCAAAACACTCGGTCCAATTCCGGGTCGGTGTCCCTTCTTCTTTGACATGTGGTGCACACATCCCGAGTTGCGTCGCTCCACAGCCGGATACAAGGACTGAGACCGCGATGGCGTGGAAAATAGAAAAGGGAGATCTTCGCATGGTATCGGCCAGACCCTCTCTGTGGAAACTTATAGTGTTCATGCTGAATCCGATAGGTCACGTGTTTGGTATTAAGGAATCGGGGATGATACGGGTGATGTAGGAGCTGCTGCTGGATCTTGTTCCAACTCTCTGATCAACCGCTGAAACTCAGGACTGTTCCGAAGCAGGCGCGATCCGGCCAGAAGGAGATGATTGACCTCCTCGTTTGTGAGCGCGAGGTTCGTTGCAATGTTCATCAGGCGCGCTTCCTCTTCCGGATCGGTCACTTCGGTCAGGCTGGCGTTGATGAAGTAGATGTCCGCGTCGGGCGTGAAGATGGTCGATACGCCTTCCGGCCGCTGTCGAAGTTGGAGCCGCCATTGTTGAATGGCCTGATCCAGGAGTTCCATCGTGTCTGTAGAGTAGCGATTGATCGGAATGTCGATCAAGGCTCGACTCACTCGTGAAAGGCCTGGAATGTCATTCAGCTGGTATTGGCTGATATCCGGAGCGGTTTCCGCACTGACCATGAGATAGACGAGCTTCTTGATCTTCTTCGCTCCGAGCAGGTGAAACGTTGATTCGAGATTTCCAACCAATGCCGTTGTTTCCAAGACACTGCGCATCCCGATGTTGTCGGACAGTCCGCCGTCCAACAGATGAATGTACGGGCGTTTCTTGGCGTCCAGATAGGACCTAAGTTCGTTGGCTCGTTGCCGCCCCCACGCAGTGGGACGTTCTTCCACCAATCGTGCAGGCGGTTGGAAACCGCATGTGCCGGCATAGTTTGTCATCGAAATCGGACTGAGAAGCAGCGGAAGGGCACTTGAAGAGGCGGCGGCGACCGACAAGGGGAGTTGGCTGAGGTCCGAACAGATGATGTTGAATTGCCGTTGGTTGAACTCGAAGCGCGAGAGGGAGGCCATGTCGGAGGCATGCAAATTGATGATGGGGCGCTGATGCTTGGCCAGGAGATCCCCGAAGGTATGGCCATTGAATAGTGCTTCGTCCAATAACTCAGCAAAAATATGGGCGCGACCGAAATACGGAGACCAAAGGCGAAGCCAGTTGGACGGAGAGCGGAAGATTCTGGAGCGAAGTTCGCTCTCCCAATCTTTTCGGAGAAAGTGAGTCTCGAAATCCCGGAAGATGCGGTCACCGTAGAGCGCGTAATACACCGCAGTGAAACTCCCGCCCGAAACGGCATTGATGATATTCAGCTCATCGACCAGTCGTTTCTGCCGTCCCTCCCAGATGATCGGAGTTCGTGCCAATTCTTGCAGCACGCCGTAGGAGAGCGCGGACGCGCGTGCCCCGCCACCTGAGAACGATGCGATGATGAACAGACTGTCCGAGCTGCCGGTCTTGGACGGAGGCAGGTTCGTCGATCGGTAGCCATAGGCTGGGTCCCAGTGAGCCAAGGGCGCGTTCATGGTTGGGCGGACATACTCGCAGCCGAGCAGCGACGTTGCGCACAGGACCAAGAGGGAAAAGGTGAGGAGCTGCCCAAGCGTTATGAAGCGAGTGGGAGATGGAGCCATGAGCGGGGAGGGTACGCAGGAGGATGGCTTGTGTCAACTCTGTCGAGCTTGATTGTCCATAGTTGAAAAGCACCGTAGGGACCATCTGCATGTGCGAGGCGTCGTAGTGCTCGTGGTCCTATGAACAAGATGATATCACCCTATCCTCTAAACACCGGGTGCGCTTGGCATCCACTGGTTCATGCAGGTTTCATGGTGTGTCGGCTTGTGGGATCGTCCCAAAGAGAGCCTCGCATTGCATTCATGACATGACCGGTGGTCGCCTGCTCAACTGCATTGAATCAACAATGTTCATAGCGTATGGTTGGTGCTCGGTACAAACACGGAGCAGTCGCGGTGGACTCACATCGCCGACAGGTTACAGTCAGTCTGGTCCACTTCGAATAGCCTGGAGAAGGAGTCCTAGTGAGTCACATCGGTGTCTTCTGTCCCAATGTGCCGGGACATCTCAACCCCATGGTGGCACTGGCGGATGCGATTCGTACCCGTGGGCATCGGGTCACATTTTTCCTATTGGGTGTGCCGCCGTCATCGATCGCGGAAGCCGGACTCGAGATCGTCCCTCTCGGAGGAAGCGTCTTTCCGGTTGATCAGTACCATGCCGAACTTGAAAAGCTCGGCTCGTTACAGGGGCGGGCAGCGCTCACGCACACCCTTGCGATCGGTGCACGCGCTGCTGCGGCGATTCTGGAGGTTGGGCCGGCCGTGGTCCGCGCCGCCGGCGTGACTGCTCTCGTGATCGATCAAGCCTCGTTTCCCGCTGGAACGGTTGCCGACCAGTTAGGGCTTCCCTTCGCGACAGTCTGTAATGCGTTGCTCCTGAACCCGGATTCTGCCGTGCCACCCTATGTTACGCATTGGCCACCTCAAGATATCTGGTGGGCACGGATGCGCAACCGAATGGCATGGGTTGGACTGAACCGCTTGTACGCCCCGATCGTGACCTGCATTCAGAACCATCGTCGGGGGCTGGGCCTACCGGTTCAGGCCGACATCTCACAGGTCTGGTCCGAGACACTACAGATCAGCCAGCAACCTGAATGTTTCGAATTTCCTCGGCGTGAATTGCCGAAACAGGTCCGGTTCGTCGGCCCGCTTCGACTCCCTGGCGGATACCAGCCAGTCTCGTTCCCATGGGAACGTCTTGATGGGCGACCGTTGATCTATGCGTCGTTGGGGACATTGCAGAACAGGATTGGAGGGTTGTTCCGGGTGATTGCCGAGGCTTGCGACGGGCTAGACGCCCAATTGGTTATCTCGACGGGGCACGGGGTGACTCCGGAAGAGTTGGGCAACCTTCCTGGTTATCCGATCGTCGTGGCCTATGCTCCGCAGTTAGAGCTACTCCGTCGGTCGACCCTTGCGATTACCCATGCCGGCCTCAACACTGTCCTAGACGCGATGACGACGGGAACTCCACTGGTGGCTATTCCCGTCACGAACGAACAGCCGGGGATCGCCGCCCGTGTTGCGTGGATCGGGGCTGGTGAGGTCATTGCTCACCAACAGGTCACACCTCAGGCGCTGCGTGCCGTAGTGGTCCGCGTGCGGTCGAACCAGTCCTATCGTACGGCCGCCGAACGGGTTCGCGATGCGATCCAGGCTGCCGGCGGAGCACCACGCGCGGCAGAACTGATCGAGCAACGCTTGGGACTTGGGACGTGTAATGATGTGGAAGAGAATGGAATGTCTTGTACCACCTTGTCTTGACCTCTCGAGCTAGTTAGGATCGCCGAAGCATGCAGACCCTCCATGGCTCTCGCCGCATCACTCTACTTATGGGACTACTCTCTTCGCCATGAGTGGTCAGCCTCAACGATCGACCACGTCGGGATTGGCGCTCGCGGCGCTCGGTGTCGTGTATGGTGACATCGGAACCAGTCCCTTGTATGCGCTGCGAGAATGTTTCCACGCCTCACACGACCTGTCCGTCACCCTCTCGACGGTCACTGGCCTCTTGTCGCTGATCATCTGGGCCCTCCTACTGGTCGTTACCGTGAAGTATTTGCTGTTCGTGATGCGAGCCGATAATCAAGGCGAAGGTGGGATTTTGGCCTTGATGGCTCTGGGGCAGCGCCATCGGGAAGAATCGGCCTTTCCCTTACGAATCGGCCCGGTGATCGCACTCGGGCTGCTCGGCGCGTCATTGGTCTACGGGGATGGGATGATCACGCCGGCCATCTCGATCCTCAGCGCGGTGGAAGGCATTGCCGTTGAGACGACCGCCTATCAATCCTATACGCTCCCGATTGCCATCATCGTGTTGCTCACATTCTTTGGCATCCAGTCGCATGGGACAGGACGACTGGGTGAATGGTTTGGGCCGATCATGCTGCTCTGGTTTGTCACGCTGGCTGTCTTGGGGATCAGGAGCGCGATCCAGACTCCGGATGTGTTTGTCGCGTTCAGCCCCTACCACGCCGTTCAATTTCTGTTGGACCATCCGACACAAGGCTTTGCGGTCTTGGGGAGTGTGTTTCTCGTCGTGACGGGAGCCGAAGCCTTGTATGTCGACATGGGGCACTTTGGGAAGAGTCCCATCCGTCTCGGTTGGTACTGCCTGGTCTTGCCGTCGCTCGTGCTGCAATACCTGGGACAAGGCGCCTTGCTGATCCGGCAGCCGGAGGCCGTGGTGAATCCGTTCTATTTACTGGCGCCCACCTGGTTTCTTCTGCCTCTCGTGGTGCTCGCGACGCTGGCCACCATCATCGCGTCACAAGCGATGCTGAGCGGAGCCTTTTCCCTCACACAGCAGGCGATTCAGTTGGGCTATCTGCCACGCATGGCGATTCGGTATACGTCGGCCTCCCAGATCGGACAAATCTATCTACCTGCCATCAATATGCTGATGCTGATCGGCACCATCAGCTTGGTCCTGTTCTTCGGCACCTCCAGCAATTTGGCCGCCGCCTATGGGATCGCGGTGGCCGGCACCATGGTCATTTCCACACTGCTGATTTTTGTCGTGGCGCGGCGCCAATGGAAATGGAGTTGGCCGCTGGCTGGGCTTGTGACGGGTCTCTTCCTGACTCTGGACCTCTCGTTCTTCGGCGCGAATGCGTTGAAGATCCCGCATGGCGGGTGGTTGCCGTTGGTGCTGGGTGCAGGGCTCTTTCTCTTGATGGCGACGTGGAATGGCGGTCGTCGGCTCATTGCCAAACATCTCTGGAGCAAGATGCCGCAATTGGATGTGTATCTCAAAGACGTACTTGCACAGCCGCTTACGCGTGTTCCAGGCACCGCGGTCTACTTGACTCAGTTCCCGGACCTGGCACCGCCGTCGTTCGTGCAAAACGTCCGGCACAATCACGTGCTGCATGAGGAATTGGTCTTTCTGACGACCACGACGGCACGTGTGCCGACCGTCACCAGCAGCCATCATGTGCGGATCGAACCCCTCGCGCCGGGTGTACGGCGCGTCGTGGTGCAATATGGATTCATGGAAACGCCGGACATCACTCGCTTGCTCGCAGCCTGCCGTTCACAAGGACTGGAGGTGGATCTTGAGGGAGCGACCTTCTTCCTCAGCCGGGTGAACTCCATTGCGACACCGAAGCCGGGGATGGCGCTGTGGCGAGAACGGCTGTTCGTCTTCCTCAGCCGCAACTCCCAGCGGGCCAGTTCGTTTTTCCACATTCCTGCCGAACAGGTCGTCGAAATCGGGGTTGTCGTGGAAATCTAGGCCAGAGAGTCAGTTTGTCGGGACTCGATTCAACAAGATCACTTTCCGCCATGCACACGACAGAACCGATCTTGTATCGCCCGACAGATTCAATGGAGAGTCGGATACCCAGAAAATTCTGGCTTGGAGCATTCTCGATTCTCCCACATTGTTGCACCCACTTTTATTCTGACGTACAGTATCGAGGTGCCAGAACTTTGCCGCTTTCTTGGAATTGTGATCGGTATGTTTTATCGGGAGCATGGTCCTGCTCATTTCCATGCCGTGTACGGGGAGTTTGATATGACGGTAGAAATCGAATCCGGTATCGTCACCGGGAAGTTCCCCAAACGGGCCCTCACACATGTACTGGAATGACATGGATTGCATCAAGCTGAACTTATGGAGAATTGGCGCTTGATGGAAGAGCGAAAGCCGCTCAAGAAAATTCAACCGTTGGAGTAGACCGATGTCTTTTCGGGTAGTCGACGCACGATACCGTCATGATTTCGTACTCTGGCTCAAATTCGGTGACGGTGCTGAAGGCGAACTCGATCTGCGAGGAGAACTCGAAGGCGTCATGTTTGAACCGTTAAAAAACCATGAGTTTTTCAAACAATTTCGTATTGATCCTGACCTCCATACCCTTGTGTGGCCCAATGGGGCTGATTTTGCCCCTGAGTTTCTGTACACCAACATTCGGGTGATCGCTTCGCGGGCATAGGCTACACCAGCTTCTCATCCATCATATCAAAAGCTCCTCGCATGCGGTTGCCCAGGGTTGCTACCGGTGCTCTCATCGGGGTACGGCTGTTCGTCTTCCTCAGCCGCAACTCTCAGCGGGCCAGTTCGTTTTTCCACATTCCTGCCGAACAGGTCGTCGAAATCGGTGTGGTGGTGGAGATTTAGTCAGGATGTTAAAAAGCCCTCGAGCTTTGTTCTCGCATTGCTCAGAGGCTCATCGCTGCAGGGTTATTTTGAGCATCCGGGAGAATCGTTCAGTTGGTGAGAGATCAACATTGCTGACGATTCACCATTGTTTCCCTAAACAGCTTGCTCACCGAGTCTGTACCGATGGGCTCCACTGGTGTGCAAACGAGATCTGGTTATTGCTCTTTGTCAGTATAGGTCTAATTTGAGGGAGGGGTAACTATCGTTTCAGCTAACACGTCCTTGGCATTCTGGAGATCAGGAATTCCAACTGGTTTGGGGTTTTTGTACAGTGTCACGGTCATGGCTGTACGGCGTGAGAGTCCCAGCACGTCCAATCGTCCACCCATATGAAAATAATCGTGCCCCTCCCGGAGCGTCAGTTCGGCACAGCGTCGACGCAGGTATCGGTCCAGTTGTTCCTGCGAGGTGAATGCACCGCCTCGATATTCCACCCGATACATGTTTTCCTTGAGTTGCTCAATGACATCGTTCCCTGCTTCACCAAGGGGTGTGTAGTGTGCCGTGGCACATCCGGCCAGAGAGACAATCAGCGTTAAGAAGAACAATCCTGTCTTCCAACGATTCGTTCGCATGGAGGAGCATCGTAGCGAGACGAACCGAGGAGATCAACTGCAGTGCTGTGGCAACACTGACTCAACGGTAGATGCCTAAGTCTGGGAAGGGGTGAATGATGAGTGCATAGAGCGAGAGTTGATCCCAAGTCTGCTGTGTGTATCAGAAATGGCAACCTTGGGTAGATAAAGCGTGGACCACGAGGGAGCCAATGAGAAGGTCGTGAATTTCAGAGGCTTACGCTGATGGTTTTGGTGCGGGACTCTGCGAGGTGAACAGCTTTGGATCCAGAGCGTATCAGAATAGACTCACGGTTGGTTCGTCTGGATGAGGAGGCATTCAGGAAGAACATGGGGAACCAGTTGCGCTTCCATTTGCCTGTTCCCGATTGTGTGAACAGGAAGATGGTTTTTCCCCGACAGAATTACCACTCCCGAATCGGCTGCCCCTCCGCAGTGAACAACTGTGACCCAGCCTCCTTAAAGACGATTTCATCTGGCGCATACATAACCTGCCGACCGGCCTTCACCATTTTCTCGATCTGAAATGGAGTTGCAGCCAAGAATCCTTGGTCACGCATGCTGGACCGTTCAAAGAACACATCGTCCGGGAACAAGCTGAGATAGGTATCGAAGCCGCCTTTGAACGTGCCCAGTTTACGATAGGCCCACCAGGTACATTGGCGACGGTAGAGCTTGGGGTGAATAAACCGTTTGGTCTTTTCCGGTGTGAGCGTGGCGGTTGCCGGGGATTGGTAGAGGAGTTGCGGGTCGAACTCCCCAATGGTCCGGGTCTGGTATTGAGCGATACCTTCCACGGCGGTTTTCCCAAGAGCCCACGCCTCCAGGCAGGCCTCCATTTCAGCCGGGTGCATGGAGTTATACAACGCCACGATTGCGAGACCTTGCCGGAGAATCTCCAGATTGATGTCAATCTCATTGACGAGCACGTTGCCGACGAATCGTCCATATTTGTCCACAGCATCGGCCGGACCTTCGTGATCCGTCACCTCCGTTTGAAATCGGCAGGGGAGTGGGGAGGTGCCGAGCGTGCTGAGGTAGCGGCCCAGTCGAACCGTGGCGGTTTCCGCCTGACGCTGGCGATATTTCTTGACCAGTCCGGATCCTTTAAGGCTCCCGAATGGCTGACCTTTGTAGCTTTTCCCCTTCATGGATTGCGGTTGATAGTGCAGCTCAGGTGCATCGACTCCCTGTAGCCTGACCGTGATCTTCCCCTTCTTGATGACCGGCTTGAACTGGCCGAACAATTTGACACCGGCTCCGTCAAACTTCGCGGTGGGGCGAGGCACGTCGTTGGTTGGTTGATACTGAACGGCACCAGGAAGGACGGTCAGCACGATCTTGGTCGTATCGGCGTCAGATTCTCCTATCGGCCAGAACTGTGACAGATCTAGCGCTCCCTCGATCATCAGCTTGCCCATGTCGTCTGTCTCCTTTCAGCCGGAGGGGTTGAGCCACTGGATTCCGTTGCGAGAGCGCGATCGTTTGCTTCGGCTGCACGAGCGCTTCCTGGTGGCAGGCTGGTGGACCTAGCGGACTAGCCGGGGCAAGAGCTTCGCAGCGCCCCCCTGGTTTGATATTTGATCGTAGCGCAATATCGTGAGCCGGACTTGAGACCGGAGTCAGGCAGGAGGACTGACCGGTCGCCGAACCCACTGCCGCATGTTGTCCAGTGGAGTTGCGATCGGCACTCAGGCTGACTCCGAGCAATAGAAGCAACCACCCAACGCTCGCCCACAGTGATGTACGCATGGCCTGTTCCTTTAGTGGGAGGAGGAGGTACTGCAGAAGTCCATTCTGTATGCTTTGTCGTCGTCCAACGCTGCTCATGGTCGTTTCCAATCTTCTTATCCCCTGGCCTAGTACCATCTATAGTGAGCAAGGAACGGGCCAAGCAGAATGCGGAGCGAATTGGAAAAATTCATACAGAATGATGACGGTGGTGTGTATCGAGAACTGTGCAGATGTATCTCTTTTGATGCAGGGCGTATCTGAATGGATTCAGTGCGGTCGTCCGGCCATGCGGATTCTTAAATTTCATGGCATGACGATCATTCGTCGGATCCTTCAACACAGGATTCTACTGATCGCTCAAACTCACGGCCAGGTCGCGCATGCGAAAGCGATGGCTTTCGCTAATGGCCTTGGCAGCTTCATGCATCAGGCGAAGCCACAGAGTGGGTTGCCTGTCAGATACTGGGAAGTTCTGAAGCATCGCACTCACCTTAGCCTACTAGGGGACTCACTCCGCTGTCGAGAAGGGCTTGGGCCATGCATCATCAAAGGCTTCGGGCGTCGCATCGATCGAGACATTACCGTAGATCATCGAATCGCCCCAACGATTACAACATCATGCGGTGTCGCGATCTCCTTTTGTCCTAACAGAACCTTCGACTCGGATTGGAGGTTCAATCAGATGCGGGATAAGTGGTGATGCAGGGTCAAAGATCCGGGCACATCCTTTAGGTGCTTGGATCTGATGTGTTACTGCTCCCGTGATGGAACTTGTGACGGAAGTCTGTCTCACCTCTGGAGCAAGGACCCATTCACGGGCTGGGTTGGACAAGCCGATGGGATAAATTGAGAGGCCTTCCGGGGCAATCTTGATCCGGAGAAAGGACTTGAATTGCTCGATACCCTGAGCGGAGAACACTTCTTGGTCATGCATGCCGAGAAACTTGTGTGTGAGAAACAAGTAAACCGCAAACAATACACCGCCTAAGATGCTAATTTGAAGAAATGACAGCAAGAGAATCGACACCTTTACGAGAACACTGCCTCCAAGAAACATCCATGCCACATGAGAGACCATCCAAACCGAGGTGATACCGAGGGCGCACTGGCTCAGTCCATGGAGACAACCGATCGCCAGAGCGACAGACGATCTTCCACCATGTTGTTTTCCCGAAACGGCAAATGAACCGAATGCGGCTAACACGATCGCCAGAGTGATCAGAATTCCTGGAGAGCCGAGGTGAAAAAAGGCAAGCGTGAAGATGGACCAGAGCCCGTCGGTGTTGAAAGGCGTATACATATTACGGGCAATCCAATTGGCGGAGAAGTCGCCGTCGCAGAGTTGATCAGCCGCGACGGGGGTGAGCGGCGAACTGAACAGCCAAAACATGACCATTTGGATGCCGCCTAGCAAGGCGGAAAAAGCTTTATTGACGAGAGGAAAGCCGAATACGCCACGGCGTGCGTGAATGGACTGTTGTTTGTCGGGAAACGACTGCCGGAGTTTCGCCTCCGCGGGTTTTGCGTCGTAGTTGTTCACCTGTACCGAAGAAGGCGTTTGAGTTGTCCCAAGACCGAAGGCACCTCCGCCGCCGCAAATAATGAAATGGCGAAGCCCATTGGCGAGATGGGCTTCGTGTCGCGCGTAGTAGTGGAGGTCCCCGGTGAGGATGACCGGCACGGACTTGCCGCTCTTCCCGTCCTTACCGGTGATCAGATTCAAGATGATGTCGAGTTTGGTGAACTGTTTGTTTCCTGAATCCTGCTTCAGCCAGCCGGGCGAGGGTACACAAAGAATGACACAGTCGCCTGGTTGAAGAAGCCTCGCCTGGCAGACGAAGTATTCCAATTGCGGCGGGTCAAGGTCATCTTCCAACGCCAGGTCCAGCCCCCATAGCCACCAGTTATACGGGAGTTTTATTGTGAAATAACTACGGCGCTGCTTCGATCGCCAAGCTCCAAACCAGCGGCGGCTGTCACCGGTTTGGCAGAAGAGCCGGATAAAGTTGGTGAGGCCGTCGTACCAGTCATGATTGCCAGGAATCGCGAAGAGATCCCGTGCAGGTTGTTGCCACGAGCGCGCGGACCTCATCACGTCGGAAAATCGTGCCTTGTAGTTGGCCGCGGAAGCCGTTGGATAGACTTGATCTCCTCCAAGAATGAGGACCTTCCCGTGCGGGAGGGGTATCGCACCATCGATCGAGGGTATGCCTTCTTGAAAGCCACTCGACGGAATGGGTTGTGGAGTCGGATCCCCGTTGGGACTCAGGGCGAGCGCATCGCGCCCCGCGAGCCACATTACGGAGTGCGTCGCGTTCCAGCCATCGCCGGTATCAGCAATGTAGTCGAGCCACAGGGCACCGGTGGAATCAGGCGTGTACTCCGGAATCTCTTCCACAGCAGGGGCCAGCGCGGCCATGATCTCGCGGCGCCCCGTCATCGGACCCACGATGGTAGCCGCGAGCGATTTCATGGCCGTCGCTGCGAGTTGGCGTGTATCGAACCAACTGACTTTGCTTTCCCGGGTGATGCTGAAGTCAAGCAGAGGAGGTGTTGTCATTTCATGCTTCCCAGCATCCGGATGGCGGCGATGCCGGGTAGGAAGAAGTAGGCGCCGCCTCGCACCTGTACGAATCGAGGCATGTCAGAATAGGTGCAACGCACCGGCTCTTGTTGCACGGTGAAGGTAGATCGCTCACCGTCCAATACGCCGATGAGGGGGTCGGGGTCGTCGTAGAGTCCACCGAATTTTGGGTTGTTGGCCCAGAGGTTCTGGACGAACTCAAATTGGCGGTCGATTGCGGCATTCAGGCAAAGAAAGTGCAGTCCGCGCTCGACGCCATCGTCTGGAGCAGCCATCAGCTTAGCCGGATCCATGTTTGGTACCAATGGGTTGCCGTAGGAACGTCCGCGACGGACGATCCGGTGCTGATTCGACAGTGTCACTGACTTTTGAGGGTCATCATTCAAGGAATCGCGGGGGTTGGTCCGTCGGATATGTGAGCCGATCGGGCAGTGGAACCCGAAGGGGTCTGGGTGTGTTTGATGACGGGCATAGACAAACCGGTCGTGTGTCTGCAAAGTCGGCTGCGGGCCCGTCGGAGATTCGACCAATGGTGTACCGTCCGGCCAGCGGCCGACCATCTTCGCCGCCAGCTCAACGGGGCCATACCCTTTGTCGGCAGCTTGTCGGGCTACGTAGTTCCAGAAACCAACGACGTCTTGGTGCAATTGTCGGAAGACTAGAAATGTGCCGTTACGTCCGAACCCGTGGCCGTTCGCGTCCGTCGGACCTTCCGGCATTTCGCCATAGGCATTGGCATACCCCAGGAGAATTTCACCGGTGGGAATGATGTTGCCTGGGATGGCGTGACCGTCTTCCCGTGACGGCATCCCGGCGATATGCGGTTGGGCGATCCCGTCGCGGAAGCCGAAATGTTCCTTCGGTCCGTTCGGGTTTCCAGTAGGATCACATTCGGGACCAGCCAAGAACACGGTGTCGAGCCCGGTGATTGTATGCAGCCCGGACATGTCGAGCTCATCCAGCACCGACTTTTTTATGTGAGATAACGTTGGGCCGTCTTTGGCATACATCAATAGAAGAAGGTGCAACTTAGGATCTGTCTCGCAGAGACCTTCCTCATCCGCATTTGGTTGACAGGGCGCGCTGCCCCAACGCCAGTTGGCGGCGCTGCTGGCACCGCGATCTCCAAGGAGACGTTCTCGATGCACTGTCGCCATTCCCTCGCGAAAAGCCAGGGGAAACTTGTCTAGAAGCTCTTTGCCGACACCGAGAGCCTGTAGCCCCTGATAGGTCAGGGCGAGGTGAAGTGCACTCGCGCGATCTGCCTTGTCATGACCGGTTGCCGTCGCAGGCTCAATGCGGTCGGCCAGCTTCGAGAGCCAGGCCCGTGCACGCTTCGCGTCAATCACTTGAAGTAGAACGAATTCCGCTGCAGGCAACTCTTTATACCCACGTTGCACCAATCCTTGAATGTCGCGAAACTCCACATCAAAGTCACCAGCGAGTCCCATTCTTCACCTCACTTTATAGCAAATAGCAACGCGACGATTACTCGATGTTCGCGATCGTGTTGCAGGCGTGATTCACACCTTCCTCAGCCATTCACCCAGCTCTGCACCGCTGTGCGATGCGAACAGTCCACGAGCAATATCGGTATTGTTATTCACGTTGACGACACTCAAAAGGGGATATGCGCTATACCACACCTGGGTTGGTATCTGGTGGTCGCGCGTCCATTTTTTGAATTCCTGTTCTCGGCGTGCCCCTTGTTCGAAGAGGCGCTTCGCCGATTGGTTCCCGGTCCGTGATTGAGTGGACAGAACGAGTCTGAGGGCACGGGGAATGATCATCCAGGCGGGAATTCTGGTTTGAGGGAAAAAGGTCGTGTTGCACCAGATGCCGGTGAGTCCATCCGATGCCAGGTCGATAAAATCGCCAAGATAGCTTTCCCAGCTGAAGTCGTAATTGCTGAAGAACAGCAGCCGCCGGTTGTCGTCAATGAGGATCCATCGCGCGAAGTGAATAGTCGGGATGTCGCCTAGCTTGCCCTCAACGAAAATTCTGCTTCCGAGTAGGTTGATTGCCCACAATACTGCCCGTAGTGTTGCCAGGCGCATCCGTCCAGGTTTGATATTGACGACGTGGGTCATTTGGTTTTGTATCAGGCCGCGTCGGTTTTCCAGATCGGTGACGATCATCAGTCGCCTGCGGCTGCGATCGGAGACATAGGGGTCCTTTGAACCATCAGGATCCGGCGGAGGCCCATGCTGGTCGAACAAACGGCGCTCACGAGCCTGGTCACGCCGGTCGAGCAGGTTCAAGATCGTTCCCCACAGGCCAATAAACAGGATCAGGATAACCATACCCGCAACGACACATCGGACAAACCACGAGGGTGAGAGGAGGGCGAACAAGAGCAGTACGGCACCGGCAAATATCCAAAAAGATCGTGATCCTAATGAAGGCTTCTGTGGCTCACCGGCGGTTGGGGATGATTTCCATCCGCTCTGACCGGCAGACCACCGCAATCTGGTCACCGCGGCCTCAGCGGTGGCGGGTGGTGGGGATGCGTCCAACCCCATTCCCAGTGCTTTGCGCAATTCTTCTTCACTGTTGTTCGAGGTCCCCCAGATTTGTTGGACGGATCGGCCGGGATGTCCACGGTAGAATGCCTCGTAAGGACGTTGGGCAGCCAGCAGATACGGCTTCATGGCGCCGGTTGCGGGTGCGGGGTTGCAGAATGAGAAAATTGCGTCCAATGCCGGACCGGCTACTGCAATGAGTTCATCGATATGCGCATTCAGAGGACCGTCATAGTCGGTTGCAAAGGCGAGACTGGCACTGATTCGTCTCCCCTCAGCGTCCATGGCTGGCTCCAGTAGCACCCAGCGGAGAAAATGCACAGTCGTCAGTTTGTGAAACTCGAGAAAACACCGTCCTCTCGGTCGTGTCGGCGTAGATGGAAGAAGTCCTTCTACCTTGTCCATGAGGACTTCCCGCTCTTTCGTAATATTCTGACCCACGGCATTCAGCAGTTTCTGTAAGGGCTTTACGTTCTCATCCCTCACAGGGAACAGAGCCGCGAATGCTGATTGATCCGGCATGGAAGGGCCTCCTCTGTTCTTACTCCATTGTCATACCGAAAATTCGAGGATCATCCGGTCTGGAAATGGGCCGTCATAGGCGATGCGGCCATCCCAGCCTGGGGCGCGATGTACGTCGGCCAACCGAAGAATGCCTGCCACGATCAACGGGATCTGGATTCCACTCACGTATCGACCTTGGCAGGCATGGAGGCCGGCGCTGAAGTGAAGATAGCGTTTCGGGTCCCGATCGGTTCGGAAACTTCCGGGATCGGGGAACGCAGCCGGGTCGAACATAGCAGAGAGTGTTCCGAGGTAGACCGTCTCCCCTCCCGAAAGCCTTTGTGGGCATGATCCGCCTTGTCCGAGCACGGCTCCAGGCTGGCCATATCGAATGATGATCGGATTGTGGGGGTTGAACCTCAGGGCTTCCCACACATATCGTCCCAGGGTAGCCTCATCACCTGCGTGCGCGGCTTGTCTTGCTTCGTACAATTCCTTTGGTCGCCGCAGGAGTTGATCAATGACTTTGGCTGCAGCAGTGCTCGTGGTATCGACTGCGCCGACGATCAAACCGGAAATATTTCGCCTGATACAATCGTCGTCCAACCACTCCATTCCAGGCTGTCTCTGACAGAGGAGCATGCGTGTCAACACATCGTCATTGGTCTGGTGTGGATTGGATGTGATCTCTGCTTTCCTTCTCGTGATCCACCCCAATAGGTAGGGGCGCATTTCCTCGAACGAGGTGACAGCTTTCTGTGCGACGCCCTTGTCGTTGGTCAGGTTAAGGAACAGATCGTGGAAGAGTGTGCGCATCCAACGAAGCATCACCGTATCGTCCGGGCCAGGCACCCCAAAATATTCTCCCACCACTCGGAGCGGAACACGCCTTGTGAGGTCATTGACCGTATCAATCCATCCGCGCGTGGTGACTCGATCGAGGCATTCCTGAACTTGAGCGGTGACGATGTCACGGATCCGGTCGATGTCCTCCCGTTTCATCACACTATTGAGGAGTGCCTTCTCACGATCGTGTTGAAGGGAGCGATCCATGCTGAGCACAAAGGGGCCGTTGTCACGGTTGGTTCTCTCGGCGTTGATTTCCGAGATTGTAAATTCCGTATCGCGAGCCAATGCATCCACGACATCAGCGTGGCAACTCACGATGACACGTCGGCCGAATGTGACGGTCGGCGCCAGACGGCGGAGTAGCGCATTGAGGGGGCGTAAGAGAATTGGTCCGGTCACCCACGCTACCAGAGTGGCCTTACGTGGTATCCAGCGTGAGACGCAGGTTCCAGGAGCAGGAGCCGTACGGCTCTCGATATTTCTCATGGGGTTACCACTGTGATGTATTTCTTACAGGGTTTGTTTCATCGGCCACCTAGTGCAACTATCTATTCTATTTAGAGTGGCACAAGCAAGTAGTTTGCCACAATGAATGTTCGAGACTGGTGGAAAAGTAGGCGCATTGGTTCGTTGCCTGATGGGAGGAGGATTTGTACGGTGAATCTATTTCGATACACGGAGTATCGAAATAGATTCATGGTGGCTCAGTGGGACCATCTGCTGCGACTGACCGTCACACGGCGACAGCTCTGCGTCCAGTTGGGCACGTTGCATTCGTACCAGACGTTGAGCTTGGGCCACGGTGCACAGAACAAATCGAATGTGGTCTCCGGGAGCCAGTTGTGCGGCAAGGAGAAGATCTGCCGAAATCACGACAGCGATCTTGGGATAGCCTCCGGTGGTTTGCCGGTCGGCCATCAAGAGGATCGGTTGCCCATCCGGGGGGACTTGTAAGGCTCCCATGGCAGTACCGTCGGAGATGAATTGCTCCGAGTCTTTTCGAATGATCTTTGGTCCGGCCAAGCGATAGCCCATGCGATCGGATTGAGGAGAGACGGTATAAGTGGTTTCCGTCAGGGCCTTGATCGAATGTTTGGCAAAGAAATCATCCTGTGGGCCAGGAATGATACGAAGGCTGACAGTGCGTTCGTAGCGAGGGCGGAGTGGGATGGGAAGTCCGGTGCCTACGTGTTGGTTGATGAGTGGTCCTGGTTTCCCACCATGCAAGATGTCTCCTGGTTTCAGAGGCTTTCCCTGAAGTCCGCCTGTGTCACTTGCCCAATGGGTCGAGCGGCTGCCCAGCACCGGAGGGACCTCGATGCCGCCGGCGATCGAGAGGTATGTACGAGCTCCGGCTTGCGGCACACCGAAGCGTAATCGACTTCCGCGTAGAATCAGCATGCGTTCCCACATCGGAAGACGGCGACCATCAAGCGTCGGAGCGAGATCGGCTCCAGTGATGGCGATGACTGCGTCTTGTTCAAACTGGAGTTCCGGCCCCTTCAAGGTCAGTTCAAGTACTGCTGCTTGGTCCGGGTTTCCTACGAGCCGGTTGGCGACGATCGTGGCGAAAGAGTCCATCACTCCTGAGACCGACACGCCATCGTGCTGATGGCCGAAGCGTCCCAGGTCTTGTACCGTGGTCAGCCACCCGCCCTTGATCACAAGGATCTCTACTGGTTGAAGTTCCGTCATGTCTGGAGCGGCTTGGTAATGCGCACACCAGCCGAATCAAGCTCTTGCCGAATAAGCTGGAGAAATGCAACCGCCTGCGGACTGTCCATGTGTACGCACAGGCTATCGGCCTGGAGCGGTACTCGCCGCCCGTGAATGCTTGTGACATAACCTTTGAGGATCGCACGGAGCTGCTGCCGTACGTGCTGGGGAGATTCAATCAGCGCACCGGGCTGGGTACGAGGCACGAGCGTTCCATCCGATCGGTATGCTCGGTCGGCAAATGCCTCCTGGATGACTGTCAGCCCACAGTTTTTCCGCTTTTCACCAACGCTGAGCCGGCAAGGGCGAACAGTATCAGGCGGGGATCGAAAGTGGTGATCGCTCGTGCAACGGCATCGGCCACCGAGTGATCTCTCGCTGCCAGGCTATAGAGCGCCCCATGTAGTTTGACATGGGTGAACGTCAGTTGCTCAGATGCCAGCACATCGGCAAGAGTTTCAAGTTGTGCAGATACAAGGGATTCAACTTCTTCCGCCGAGGTCGGACGGTCCCGGCGTCCGAAGTCTTGTGCATCAGGGAATCCTGGATGGGCACCGATGGCTACGTTGTGCCGTGAGGCCAGCGTTGCAGTTCGGCGCATGAGATCAGGATTTCCTGCATGAACGCCGCAGGCGATGTTAGCGGATGTAATCAGTGGCATGAGTTCGGCTTCACGAGCCAGCAACTCAGGGGTGTCGTACTCGCCCATATCGCTGTTCAGATCAATGGGTGTCATGTTTCCGTCTCGCGGCTCAGCTGATCGAACACATCCCGTACAATCGGTTTGAATCGGACTCTATCACCTGGTTTCAACAAGAACGGATTGGTCCTCGTCTTCCGATACATAGAGATCGGTGTTCTCCCGATAATCTGCCAACCGCCTGGAGTCGTCGTGGGGTAAATCCCGGTTTGGCGATCGGCGATGCCGACCGAGCCGGCCGGCACCTTCGTTCGTGGGGTTGCTCGGCGAGGCATGGCCAACTGTTCGGGGACGAGTCCCAGATAGGGAAAGCCTGGGCTGAATCCGAGCATATACACACGATAGGGTACTGAGGCGTGCAACGCGATGGCTTCAGCGGGTTGTAAGCCGGCGAATGTTGCGACCTCTTCCAAGTCCTGTCCCCACTTGCCGCCATACAAGACGGGGATCTCATGGAAAATGCCTTGTGGCTCAGCCTGGCCTGGTTCTTGTCGCGGTAAGATCTTGAGTCTCTTGGTCAACGTGGCTGAGTCCCATTGGAGCGGATCAAAGTGAACGGTGACCGATCGATAGGTGGGGACGATATCGTGGATACCCTGCCAATGTTGGTCGAAGACAGTTGTTGCGAATGCCACGACTCGGGAGTTGATTTCCGAGTTGATCTCGTTTCCGAACTCAATGGTGAGAGCTGCGTCGCCGAGCGGCAGGATGCGAAATGTCGCATTCGAAGCTCGATGCGCACGTGTTGGGGGATTGGTTGGAGGCATGGGAGAACGAATCTACGTCAACGAGTGTTGGCCCTGGCCAGAATGGATTGTGCTGCCGCAATGCCGGAGAGGGCTGCCCCTTCCATGAAGCCCTGCCACTCATAGAACGAGTTGGTGTGTTCACCGGCAAACAAGAGATTGCCTGCCGGGATACCCTCTAAGCCGGCCATCGTCGTAAATTGGCCGGGCCTGTAGCAGGTGTAGCTGCCTAGCATCAGCGGATTCGACGGCCAATGTTCAAGATGAATCAGATAGCGTCCATTCGTGACTGTGGCTGCATCCCGTGCTCCGGGGTAGACGCGATCGAGATCTTGTAGAAAATGCTGTGCCTCACTCTGAGCCGCAGCCGGGTTGAGCCGAGCGCCACGCCGGCCGCTTGAATAGTCGACCAGAATTCCTCTTGTTGCGGAGCCTAACGTTGGGTTGGTTTCCCATGTCGTTTGATGGTTCGGGAGGTCAGAATAGGATGTTCCGTTTCCTCCATGGATCTGCCATGCACGGCGGGAGAAGCCGACCATCATCTTGGCATTCGTCCCGTACCCTAACCCGACGATTGCCTGCTGTTGCGTCGGAGGCAGGCCCAGATTCGGATCCAGGTCAACAAGACGAAGAGTCGTAAATGGAATGGCCAGCACGACCATGTCATGAGTCACGGTCACCGTGTGGGATGCGTGCTCAAACGTGAGTTCGATTCGACCGTCACTCAGACGCCGTACTCGCACTAATCGATGGCCATGGGTGATCTGCCCAGGGAGTTCCCTGCTCAGTCCTTCGACAATGCGGTCATTGCCGTCGACCAGATGATACCGTTCGTCGCTGAAGACACCGAAAGGGGTGAAGGTCGCGCGGCGGTCGGCATGGATGAACAGGAGAAATGCGAGACAGCTCTGCTCTTCCGCCGCAAGTCCATACTCCGTTTCATAGGCGGCGATGATAGCGGCTTTGGCCAGTGGCCCAGCCGGAGTTCTGGCTCCGTTGTACCCGTCCAGATAGGCCTGTAGGCTTGTGTGGTCCAGCGCGACATCGTTTGGTGTATGGGAGGCGGCGGTGACTTCTCGCGACAGGCGGTTGAGGTCTATCCGCATCACTGAAACGAAATCGCGAAATTCTGCAACGACCGCTCCTTCCGAGTACCGCTGCCCATTGAAGTGGTAGAAGGCGTCTCCCGGCTCCTTGTTCATGTCTTCGAGTTCAAGACGAAACCGCTTGGCATAACCCAGCATCGTCTTATGGAGATTATCGATAAGCTCGCCGCCGCGTTCCGCGACCTGACCTGGGAAGAAACCACGTAACGACCAGCAGCGGCCGCCTGCTCGAGCTGCCGCTTCATAGACAGAAGCCCGAATGCCGCTGGTCTTGAGTGCATCGGCGCAAGCCAATCCAGCGAGCCCTGCACCGACAATGCCGACTGAGAGAGAGGAAGGCGAGGGTTTGGCCGCCGCCCCTGGTGGGAGGCCCGTCATGGTACCCAGCGCAAGTGTGGCGCCGGTCGCTCCTGCGCCGACCAGAAACTGGCGCCGCGATATCGAATGGGACATCTGGCTTGAGGTCAACTCTTGAATGGCTCCAAAGGCATCAGCGGTAGAACAGTGTCGGCGCTCAGCCAACAACGCAGCCTTCATTAAGCGGACCAATGAGCGGAACGATGCGGTTCGAGCCATTGGGAAGTCTCCCGGTTAGACAGCGGTCAGGGTTGCTATCTTACCGAATTGATACGAGGTACGGAAAGAGAGGAGCGGGAGATATGGCCACCGAAGGGCAATCTCAACTGCCGTTTGAGGAGTCCTACGGACTAGACCTGTGGTTGAAAGACCAGGTGACTATACGAGTCAGTGGACAGGGTGTCAGACAACATCGACAAGGAGGGAGACTCAACGGGACTCTTTGGCGTGATCATGAAGCAACGTGCATGAGTGGCGCCTGCAGGGCAGTACCTCGGCAGCCGCTCCGTCAGCCTTCTCGCTCGCTTTCGATCAGAACCGGGCGGGAGATGCTCAGCCGTTGTGGGGGTTCCGTCAGGACCAAGGGGGTCTGCTGAAGTTCATCGACCACCGGATGTGAACCCATGTCGATCGACCCTTTAAAAAAGGCACCCTCTTCCATTGAGAACGAGGGAGCGGAAATGTCGCCAAGGACGACTGCGGGTTTGAGCAGTTGGATCTTGCTGGTCGCGGTCACATTGCCATGGATCTTTCCTCTGGTCACGATGGTTTCAGCGACAATGGTTCCTCGGATCGTGGCATTCTCACCGATCACCAACATCCCCTTTGCATGGATCTCACCCTCAATTGAGCTGTCGAGCTGAACCGTGCTGTGAAAGTGGACGATGCCCTTGAATGTGACGTCTTTCCCCAGGACGGTAAAATTTCCGTTATCAGATTCCGTGTCACCCCGTTTTTTGTCCCACATGATGATCCTCGTTCAGAGCGGCTTCAAAGACATAGGTATTAACCATACAGGAGTCAGCAGCAAGAATCAAAGGCTGATTTGAGGGGTGTTCGGCTGAAGAAGGAGAGAAAGCCTACCTTTTACCGGATGGTGGATCTTGAGGTTTGGCCTTTTCTGAATGACTTCCTGTAACGGACTTAATCGTCTTGCCAATTGCCGGTCCGATTTTGGGGATCTCCTTTTCGATGTTCTGTGCGGCGCTCCGTAGTCCTCGTGTGAGATCGTCGACGGTGAGACCTTTTCGTTGCTCAACCTGTTGTGAGTCGGCAGCCTCGGCGAAGGTTCCCGTTGAGAATCCCAGACTAAGCCACAGAAGCCATCCCGTGATCCATCGGTGCTGCATACCTCAATTCTACCAGATGGGAACACGGCATCTCTGCTCCGCGTTGATGGCGTATTCTCCTGGGATCGCGTATGATCGCGCCGAACAGTGACGCACGTATAGCTGAGGAGCAATCTACGATGGATGTCGATGTCGCAGCTCGCCGGTTGGTGGCAATAGGCGCTCTCAGTGCAGGACTGGGCGTCGCAGCCGGCGCCTTTGGGGCGCATAGCTTAAAAGATATATTGGATCAGCATCTGTTGGATGTCTACGAGAAGGCAACCCGGTATCAGATGTATCATGCATTCGGCATGGTCCTGAGCGGACTCGCCGTGCAGTTCTGGCGCGATGCTGGAGCGGCCAAGGCTGGGTGGCTGTTCTTGGGAGGAACCCTGCTGTTTTCCGGTAGTTTGTATGGGGTTTCGCTCCTAGGGGTCCGATGGTTGGGAGCCGTGACGCCGATTGGAGGCCTCCTCTTTATCGTCGGATGGGGCATCCTGGGATGGCGAGCCTGGCGCGGGGCCTCCTAACAGGATGTTGCAAAAGGCTGCCAGCGTTGTTCTCGCATCGGTCAGTGGCTTCAACTGACGGCTCAGAGTATGCGTCACCCCTTCGCTCGCTACGGCCTCGCTAGACGGTCTTTTTGAACATCCTGCGTGCTATCAACTATGGTTTACAGGGGGCGAGACGTTTGCCGCTGATGGGACCCCATCCGCCGGTATTATTCACAAAAGACCCTTCGATCTTCTGATCATCTTTGATGAATAGCAGACTGTCTTCTTGAATGTGCCCGTTCTGTTCCCAACGCAGGTAAATGGCATCGCCGAGGAAAATGCTTTCTACCGGCGTTGCTGCATTGGCCGAGACTTGTCCAGGTAGAGAGAAGATAATGGTGGATTTCTGCTCTCCGTGGATTTTGTGATTATGAATGATCCACTGCCAGGTTCCGCAGAGTCGTGAGTGGCCTTTGGTTTGTCTGATCCGATCCTTCCACCCATGGATCTTCCACCAGGCTGTGATGGCCAGGTGACTCGCCTCAAATGCCGTACGTTCTGCCGCCAAGTGCAATTCAATATTTCGTGGCTGCGTTGTTCCCCTGGCTGTCCGAGAGTCTAGTTCTTCCTTGGTCAGACGGAGTAGGTCGGAGAGTGATGTCGTCTGGTTTCTGGCCCGCAGCCAGTCCTGTCGTGTTGCAGAAAGTGAAAGGATGTGAGTAGAGGGTCCTGCCTCCTGACGAAAGGCATTGGCCACCTGCCAGGTCCCCAGGGCTTTCATCAATTCAGCGACAGACTGGGACAATTCTGGCACCTCGAGTTCCTTGACCATTTTGCTGGGAAGTCTGGCCCCCAGGACTCCGGCGGCATCCTTCAGACCAAGGGTAGGTCCAACCGATGTCGTAAATAACCGCAATGCGTCCTCGTCTGATTCGAGTAGCGCGAGCTGGTCGGCTCGCTGCGTGACCGTGTCGGCCAACAACTGCGGAGGTTCTTGTCCCCCCGCCATGGTTAACGAAGGGAGAAGGAGCAGGCTTAACAGGATGAGGAGGATGTTGGTCTCGTTCCGGTGGTATTCGCGATCATGTCGACGCGGATTCAGTTCGTTTGCCATATCGATGAGTGTGCGGAGAATCGTCAAAGAGAGAGCGGCGCTGACTCATGTTCCTTGGAAACAGGACTTCAGAAAGCTTGCCGTACGTTCCCAGGCGAGGGATGCACTGTCGGCGTCGTAAGCACTTGGTTTCATCTCGTTGCAGAATGCATGTGAGGCGTTGGGATAGCACTGGATGTCGACCCGCTTGGCGTATGTCGTCGTGGCGCTCCGTAGTTGCTCGACATCGTCCTGTGTGGCCCAGGTGTCTTTTCCCGCCTGATGATACAGGACTGGAGAAAAGAGATTTTTCATCATCTCGTTTGGCGTCACCATCTTGCCATAGTACGAGACGGCGGCGCGCAACCGTTTCCGGTGGCAGGCGAACCGCAACGCATAGGTCCCGCCCATTCCGTATCCGACGACCCCATGAATGTTCTTCTTGGCCGTCGTGCGAGTATTGAGGTATTCACAACAGGAATTGATATCGGTGATGACTTGATCATCATTCTGCCGTTCCAGCAGTGCGGCCGCCACGTCATCATTGGCGGTCACCATGCCTCCTAATCGACCGTAGAGATTCGGAATAATCACCATGTATCCTTCACAGGCCAGGCGAGCTCCCAGATCCTTCATCTGGCCGGTCAGTCCCCACCAATCATGTAGGAGGACAAGCCCCGGATAGATTCCGTCTTGCTGCGGCCAAAAGAGCAGGCAATCGACTTGGTGCTCCTTCGGCATTCTGCTTTTGAAATAGGGATCCACCATCTGGTCCGTATGAGTGGGGATCGGCACGCCGCTTGGGAACCGGGCGGTTCCTGTTCCGATCTGTTCGAGGGAAAATGGAGTAACTGGTGCTATCGTCATGGTTGAGGTGCTCTTACAGGAGCGCGGTTGTGCCGGACATGGCGGTACTATATGAAGCCGTTTGTGGGAATGTCAATTGACTGCCGGATGACGTGGTTCTACAGTAACGACGGTGCGACGTATTATGAACAGGGACCGTATTGGAGTGGGGTTGATCGGGGTCGGCCGGCACGGAGCTCGGTATGCCCAGCACCTTGTTCATGATCTGCCGATGGCTTCTCTCCAGGCCGTGTGTCGACGACATCCGGAACAGGGGTTTCAGCTCCCTGGTGCCGACTCGGTCAAGGTGTACGGGGAGGCTCAGGCGCTCATTGCCGATCCGTCGGTCGACGTGATCGTGGTTGTGACTCCTCCTCTTTACTCAGTAGAGATCTGTCGACTTGCGGTGCAAGCCCGCAAACCCCTGTTGGTTGAGAAGCCGCTGGCGACAACAGCCGACGATGCCCGAACAATGGTTGCTCTGGCTTACGATGCCGGGATTCCGCTCATGACGGCCCAGACCCTTCGATTCGACAAGACGATCCAGCACATGAAGTGCTTCCAACCCTCTCTTGGGCGTTCCCTGGAGCTCGACGCAGTCTTTCAGATCGAGATCCGGAAGACGGCTCCAGACCATGTTGCGGGCTATGGGAACCGAGGGGCTTTGCTGGAGATCGGTGTGCACATGCTTGATCTGGTTCGGTTCCTGACAGGTGAAGAGGTTCAGGCCGTGCGCTGTACGATGGATCATATCCCACCGATTGAGCCGGAACGAATGGTCTCAATTCATCTCACCACCACCGGAGGAACAATCTGCCACATAGAAATCACCCGAGTTGTGGGTGAGCGTGCGGGGCGAGCCATCTGGATTGGTTCACAGGGGCGGGTAGAGGCCGACTGGATGCGTCGCCGAATCTGCGTTGAAATGAGTTCCGGTGAAAAGACATCCGATATCGACATCCCTCCATCTTTGACCGTCCTCGAGACCCTCTCAGCGTTCCTCCAGGCGGTCAACGACGGTACACCCATGCCCATCACGGGAGAAGACGGATGTCGGGCTGTGGAAGTCGCCGAAGCCTGTTACCAGTCCGCCCAACTCGGTGGTGCTCTTGTCAGCGTTGATCGTGAAGCGTGAAACGTATCTCCCCTCTGAATTCAGGCGCTTCACACTTCACGTGCGACGCTTCACGAGATACTCCTGTCTCCTATGATTCTGCGACGATGTGGGTATCCGTTTCTTCGATGCCATCGATCGAATGGATTTTTGTAATCACCACGTCGGAGAGTGCACGCTCGTCCTGGACGCTGATGAAGACAAAAATATCCGGGCGGCCGAAACAGGAGTGAGCCTGTTCAACACCCGCGATGCGCTTCAGTGCGCCGACCACGTCCTTCGTTTTTCCGGCTTTGACCTTGATGAGAATGTACGCTCTCGTTGCCATCTGATTCTCCTTTGTTGAGGTTGCGATATCCATAGGTTGTACGTGTGTGTTGCTTGATTAGAAGAGTTTCGTGCTCTGAGTTCCGCTTTCACGTTCTTCAAAGAAGCCATCACGAGAGACCAGACACTCGAAACCAGAAACGTGAAACGGGGCGCTAGCGCCCCGCGCCCGGCATCGTGCTCCGATGATGGGTATAGACCTCGTCAAAGGCCAATCCTTGTGCCGTGAGGGCCGATCGGCCGTCGCGCACGAGTTGCATGAATTTCCGAAAATCATCCAAGGACAGGTTGAACTGTCTGAGCCCTGCCGTTAATTGTTCCCGTTCGTCGAGTTGGGCTTTCAAATCGGCATCCGCGAGTGCTTCCAACATGTCTGCGGTCCACCCGCTTGTACGAAACTGTTGGAGGCTGGTTGCGGCTTGCTCTCCATGTTTGTCGGCTAAGGCCCGCCGGGCGAATTCCTGAATCGAAGAATCCGTTCCCTTGGCAAAGACGGATTGCAGCTGGATGACGGTCTGGATGACGCGATCGGCGTCGCGTGTACCCTCTGACGGTAGGACCGCGGCCTGCTGGAGGGTGGCCAGCACCGACATCGCTGACCCAACATGCGGGGATGTCCGCTTGGCGTTTTGCCGAGGAGTGCCGGCGGTTCCATCATTGGCGAAGACAGAATCATGATGTGCCGGAAGTATGACCAGCCAGATTGCGAAACCAAAGCCCAGGATTTGACGGGAGTATGGATGGCCTAGTGGGCTGTCCACCCGAACCGATTGCTCTGGAGACGGCCAGCGGCGCATGGGCGAATTATACAGAGCCGGTCGATGCGGTGCTAGCCCACCTGTTCCTGTGAATCGTCGCACGTGAAGCGTATCTCGTTTTAGATGGAGACGCTTCGCGCTTCATCGTCCGGCAAGCTCACGGCCCTGAGTCTGATCGAAGGGCGAATAACGAGCGACGGGCATGGTCTGCAGCGGCGTATCGACAGTCGGTTCTATTGAAACCCTTAGAGAGACTCCCTATAATGAACACATTTTATCTGCGGATCAGATTAAGGAAAGGCAGTGGAGTGATGCTTGCCAGGGTTACGAGCGCGGCGCTGGTCGGTCTTGATGCTCATCTCGTCGATGTCGAGGTCGATATCTCAGGCGGGCTTCCCCAGTTTTCTGTCGTTGGGTTGCCGGATGCCACGGTGAAAGAAAGTCGAGACCGCGTTCGATCTGCCCTCAAGAACACGGGGTTTCACTTCCCTGCCAAACGAATCACGGTCAATCTCGCTCCTGCCGGGGTCAAAAAAGAGGGGTCGGGGCTCGACCTCGCGATTGCACTCGGCATTCTTGTCGCAGAAGAAGTGATTCCACAGTCGATGCTGAATCATTCCGTTATTGTCGGGGAGTTGTCGTTGGACGGACGAGTGAAGCCGATTACAGGAGCCCTGTCTTTTGCGCTGGCCTGCCGAACCGGGTACGACTTGCTGCTCCCCGCGGCTAATGGAGCTGAAGCGGCATTGGTCAAGGGGGTGCGTGCCTACTCCGTCCACACCCTTCCTGAAGCCGTGGAGTTTCTGAAAGGAAACCAAACTCTTCTTCCAAGCGATTCACGCCAGGATGTCGTGGGGGTGATCGGTACGACGGAAGATGAGGACTATGCCGATGTTCGTGGACAAGACCACGCTAAGCGGGCCCTCGAGGTGGCAGCGGCAGGAGGGCACAATGTGTTGATGGTCGGTCCTCCTGGGTCCGGCAAAACCATGTTGGCGCGTCGCTTACCGTCCATCCTGCCGTTGTTGGAATTGGATGAGGCGATTGAAACGACCAGAGTGCACAGTGTGGCGGGATTGCTCACACCGGAACGACCGTTGCTGGCCGTTCGGCCGTTTCGGTCCCCGCATCACAGTATTTCGGATGCAGGTTTAGTCGGGGGAGGGACCATCCCCAAGCCTGGGGAGGTCTCGCTCGCACATAACGGAGTGTTATTTTTGGACGAATCCCTTGAATTCAAACGAGGTGCGCTCGAGGGGTTGCGACAACCGCTGGAGGATGGGTATGTCATTCTGACGAGGGCAAGCGGGACTCTCAAGTATCCGGCGCAGTTCATGTTGATCGCGGCGATGAATCCCTGTCCTTGTGGGTACTATGGAGACCGGACGCGGTCTTGTATCTGTTCCGGCATACAGATTCGCCGGTATCGGGCGAAACTTTCCGGTCCCTTATTGGATCGACTGGATATCCATCTGGATGTTCCCCCGGTGCCGGTTCGTGAGCTTCGTACGGAGCTTCCTGCTTCAGAGAGTTCCACGGCGATCCGATCGCGCGTCGTAGCCGCCCGCGATCGACAGCGACGGCGGTACCAAGCTGAGGGGATCTATACAAATGCGCAGTTGAAGCCGCGGCTCGTAAAACGGTATTGTGGGCTTGAACAGCCTGCTCAAGAGTTGCTTGAGCAGGCGATGGCGAGGCTTCGACTCTCCGCGCGGGCCCATGGACGTATCCTACGAGTTGCGCGGACGATCGCCGATCTGGCCGACTCCGAGAGGATCGAGACCATGCATATTGCAGAGGCCATTCAGTATCGTTCGTTTGACCGTAACCCCGACGTGTGAGGCTTCCGTGGCATCGGTAAAAGTGTTCGTCTGGTGGTTTGTCGTGGGTGCCACGATGGCGTTGTCTGTCATCATGGTGCAAGGGGGCGTCAGAGAAGTCATGCAGGCCCAAGGGTCTGTCTGGGAGTTGAAGCTGGTGGAGCTGCTGACGACGGTTATGGGCGGAGGCCTGCTGGGCGGCTGCATCGCGCTGATTCTCGATCGGATTAAGAAGTCGTAGGTATCGATGCGTCGTTGACCGCCTCTGCACGACTGTTCAGGAATGGATCGTTTACCTCGCAGTGCAACTCCCTCCTGTTTGAGCAGACCTTGCAGGATTTCACGTGCAGGTTATTCTCCGTTATGGGATTGGTAGAATACTCCAGTCGTTCATAGAGATGGATGGTCGGATTCTTGGATGTTCCACGAGTCATCTGTGAAGGAAGGAGTTCTTACATTTACTTGCATTACGGTGAATAGTGAACGGGGTGTGAGGTTTCTCGATTTGCTGTTCAGCTAATCCACCAAGCTGATCGGTGCAATCCCGGTGGCGACGATTGCAAAGAGGCTGACCTTCGAGATAGAAGTGACAGGATCCCAAGAGATGATCAAGGGATCGAACACCGATGTATTACCCCAACATGATCGAGGACTATGGACATTGAAATCGGTTCCAATCTCTATAAAAACTTCAACGGGACGATCGAGGTTGAGGGAGTGCCGCAGATCCAAGTGACTCGTCATCCTTCAACTGGTTCGTTGCTGGTCAATTTTGCGCTGTTCGATTCAAATGGCCGGATGTTGGCCAAGATGGTGGACAGCACACTGATGTTTAACGAGCGGCGCGCTTATGAGGTCACAAAGACGGACAAACGCATTCTGATGAAGGAAGCGGATTCGGGAAAAGTCGTCCTCCAGCTCGACGTGAAGGACGCTCAGGTCGTCTTGCTGGCTCAGGGCGAGTTCCATACGATGAAAGGCCATCTTCTGCAAGTCACGGCGACGGCCTGGAAGATCGAGAAACAGCACCGGAGCGGACAGACACACGACAGTCAAGGTGGTGTGGTGTCTATTGGCTAGAAACTGAAGTCGCCTCCCCTTCTACAATCGGGGTCACCAGCAAGGCCCCATTCTTCATATCGACCGAAGCGGTATTTCCATCGCGCAATTCTCCCTTGACCAACAACTTGGCGATCGGCGTTTCCAGCTCCTGTTGAATGAGCCGCTTCAGCGGTCGTGCTCCGTACACCGGATCGTAGCCGCGTTCGCCTAAATGTTTCAGCGCGGACGGCGTGATGGCCAGCGGGATCCGACGTTCCGTGAGTCTGTTGCGGAGTCGCTCCAGCTGAATCTCCACGATCTTGATCAGGTGTTCGGTTCCGAGCGGATGGAATACGACGAGTTCATCGACCCGGTTCAGGAACTCCGGGCGGAAATGTTGTCGCAGTTCACCCATGACGACTGTCCGCATGTCCTCATAGGACGCGCCCCGCTGTTGCGCTTCGAGAATGTGCGGGCTGCCGATGTTGGAGGTCATGATCAGGACGGTGTTTTTGAAATCGACCGTACGGCCTTGTGAATCGGTCAGTCGACCGTCATCGAGCACTTGCAACAGTACATTGAACACATCGTGATGCGCCTTCTCGATCTCGTCGAAGAGGATGACCGAAAAGGGGCGTCGTCGCACAGCTTCAGTCAGTTGACCGCCTTCTTCATATCCGATGTACCCGGGAGGTGCGCCGATCAGTCGAGCGACGGTATGTTTCTCCATGTATTCGGACATATCGATTCTGACGAGATTTCCTTCATCATCGAACAGAATTGCGGCGAGCGCTCTGGCCAATTCGGTTTTGCCGACCCCGGTGGGGCCAAGGAATAGAAATGACCCGATCGGACGATTGGGGTCCTTGATGCCGGATCGCGCACGAAGCACCGCATCTGCCACGGCACGGACTCCTTCTTCCTGGCCGACGACCCGTTCGTGCAGGAGGTCCTCAAGTTTCAAGAGCTTGTCGGTCTCGCCTTCGAGTAACCGCGAGACGGGGACACCGGTCCAGCGGCTGACCACGGCCGCAATCTCATCCTCGTCGACTTCTTCCTTCAGCAACCGGGCCGTATCCTGTTTTTTCTCCAAGTGCTGCTGCTCCAGCGCCAATTCTCGTTCAAGCTTGGGGAGTTCTCCATAACGAAGCTCGGCCACCCGATTAAGGTCATAGGCACGCTCAGCCTGCTCGATCTTCTGCTTCATCTCTTCGATCGCCTCGCGGGTCTTGCGTAGTCGGGATACGGAGGTTTTCTCTGATTCCCATCTGGTTTTCAGCGCCTGCAGGTCACGTTGTTTTTCAGTGAGTTCAGATTCCAGGGTGCTGAGTCGGGCGGCGCTTGCCGCGTCCTTCTCTTTCTTCAATGCCTCGCGCTCAATTTCCAGCTGGAGCACCTTGCGCGACACTTCATCCAGCTCAGCCGGCAGGCTGTCGATCTCAGTCCGAAGCCGTGCGGCAGCCTCGTCGACTAGGTCGATGGCTTTATCTGGAAGAAACCGATCGGCGATATAACGATGGGACAGTTTCGCCGCAGCCACCAGCGCACTGTCCTTGATGCGCACGCCATGGTGGACTTCGTAGCGTTCCTTGAGGCCGCGTAGTATGGAAATGGTGTTCTCCACTGACGGCTGATCCACCAACACTGTTTGGAAACGGCGTTCCAATGCGGCGTCTTTTTCAATGTGTTTTCGGTATTCGTCCAGCGTCGTGGCACCGATCAGGTGCAACTCGCCCCGCGCCAGCATCGGCTTCAACAGATTGGCCGCATCCATTGCCCCTTCGGCTGCTCCGGCTCCGACGACCGTGTGCAATTCGTCGATGAAGAGGAGAATCTGACCGTGAGACGATTGGATCTCTTTCAGGACGGCTTTGAGCCGTTCCTCAAATTCACCGCGAAATTTGGCACCGGCGACAAGGGAACCCATATCCAGGGCAAAGAGTTTTTTGTGTTTGAGGCTTTCGGGGACATCGCCTTTCACGATTCGAATTGCCAGTCCTTCAACAATCGCGGTCTTCCCGACACCTGGTTCCCCGATGAGCACCGGGTTATTCTTCGTCCGGCGTGAGAGGATCTGGATCACACGCCTGATTTCATCATCGCGTCCGATGACGGGATCGAGTTTGCCCTGTCCGGCCAGTTGGGTTAACTCTCGACCGTATTTCACCAATGACTGGTATGTGCTTTCAGGATCCTGGCTGGTGACCCGTTGATTTCCACGCACCTGCTGCAATCCTGCCAAGAGACGGTCCCTTGTAATGCCCAGCTTCTTGAAGATTCCCCCTTCCTGCACCATGGCAAGGAGGACATGCTCGACGCTCAAGAAATCGTCCTTCAGCGACTTCTGCTCCTCTTCCGCACGATTGAGAACGTGGGTGAGGCGGTTGGCAATGTGAATCTGACCCGGAGCTGCCCCTGAACCTTGCACTTGAGGGAACTTTGCCAAGGCTTGTTCGACGGCTTGCCGCACGGCAGGCAGCGTGAGGCCGGCACCTTCAAGTAAGGCCGGAGTGGTCCCGCCCTCTTGTTCGAGGAGCGCTAAGAGAACATGTTCCACCTCAATGCCTTGATGACTTCTCCGCTGGGCGTGTCCCGAGGCGGACTGCAGGGCCTCCTGCAATTTGACCGTCATTCGATTCATGTCCATGGTGATCCACCTCTAAAATGGTGACATTCATCCTCGCTCTGATAAACACTGATAATCATTTGGCGCAATAAGTCAACCTGGAAGGGCTGTTCCGTCTGCAATAGCGTGACTAGTGCTTGACCTCTTGCCCGATCCCGACTAGGGTACGCACCAGCATGAGCAATCTCGCCTCGGCTACGGTCCAACTCTATCGACATGTTTTGCACGCGACGTGGCGTTCGCTGACCAAAAGTTGGATATCAATGGTAGTGCTCATTCTCTTTGGCTTGCTGTTTTTGGGGATTGCAAAGATCGCTGCTCCGTTGGGGATGGCCGGTGGTTTTATACTTGGTATCGTGAATGCCCTTCTGGTGGGATCGACCCTCCGGTTGATCGAACAGTCGCTGAGCGCGTCACGCACTCTTGGGTTCAAGGACGTAACGGAAAGCTTCGGGCATTACTTTTGGGACGTGATCGGTGTTGGTTTTGTATTGTGGTTGCCGACGCTCTTGCTCGATATGGGTTTGCAAGCCAATCCGGCGTATGGTCAATTTCTTCTCTCCGCATTCCTGCTCTTGGTCTTCATCCTGTTGAATCCAGCGCCGGAAGTGATTTATCAGGTGCGACACGACTCAACGCTTGAGGTGTTCAAGACATCCTATGAATTTGTGATGGAACATTGGGTCGAATGGTTTCTCCCATTCGTCCTGCTCATCTTGCCGGTGGTGCTTTCTCCGAGTGGGCTGCAAGAATTTTTTTCGCTGTCCGGTCGTGCGGGTCGAGGAGCAGGGCTTGACTTCCTTCAAATTCTGATGCTGCCACTGACTGCAATCGGAGGTTGGCTGTCTTACCTTGGGCTTGATTCGGAGGGGCAGGAGATTGTGCTTCTCTTCCTTACTCCACCGGTCGCAATGGCCATCTTGTTGTTCCGGGGCCATCTTTTCGCGTCACTGCACGGGTCATCCAGAAGACAACGGCTCTTTTCTCACCAATACGATACTAGACAGTAACTGTCTGGGATAGATTTTCTCCGAAGAATCGGGTCGCTTCGAGACATGTTTATCTCCAAGCAGGGGCATTCCCTTGTGGTCGGAAGCTGAAATAGTGTATGGAATAGCATACACATGAGCTCTGTTCATCTATGACCTAGTCCGAGCTAGGTACGGACTTATGCGACTTTCAATCTTTTCGAGACTGGTTTTAACCTCCCTGGTCATTATTGCAGTGATGGGGGGAGTCAATCTCTACGCACTGTTTCAACTTCGACAGTTGACGGCCATGAGTACCCAAATGGCCTCGTATCACTATCCCGCCGTCGAATCCGCCAAAAGGCTCTTAGGGTCGCTGTTTGCCCAACAGAATAATGAAAAGAAGTTTCTTGCCACGAAAGATCCCACATTCCGCACCAACTTGACGGAAGAAGTTGAAGAGTTTCAGCGGCTGCTTCACCTGTTGCGAGGACAGGAAAGTTCCACCCGAGGATTGACGCTTTTGCAAGAGACGGGTGAGTTGTTGAAAGAACGATCACGATTATTTGACAGTACCGTGCAAGCGGCAACAAGGTCGACCCATCCTGCGATTTCAGACTATGAAAGCAAGCGCGACAGCCTCACAGACCGCATGTCTTTCACGTTGCAGAGTTATATCGATCTTCATGAGGCTCGAGTCAGTGTCGGGGTGACCGAATCGCGTGCCAGTGCCGCCCAAGCCGAAGCGGTGACAGAGCAGCTTGTTCTTGTCGCGTTGATGTTCGGATTGGGGCTGGCCGGAGTGGCAAGCTATACGATTCTGCGTCCTCTCCGAGAGCTGCAGGGACATATCAAGCAGATCGGACAGGGGAATTTTGGGGCATCCCTCACAATCAAGGCTCCGGCCGAACTCCGTGAGTTAGTAGATTCCGTGAACTGGATGGGCCGGAAGCTCCAAGAAATCGACGAGATGAAAACGGATTTTCTTGCGCACGTGTCCCATGAATTGCGAACACCCATGGCATCAATTCAGGAGGGGACGAACCTTTTACTTGACGAGATTCCGGGGCCGCTGATGCCTGAGCAACGTATGACGCTTCGGATCATGGCTGACAGCAGCAAGCGGCTGATGCATCTCATCGCCACGATTCTAGATTTGTCGAAAATGGAAGCCGGGATGATGGAGTATCGGTTTGTCCCGGTTGATCTCCAGCGGATTGTTGACATATCCATCAATAAAATTCGGTTGCTTGCTGATTCTAAGCATGTCCAATTGGTGTTGGAGCATGCTGGACAGCGGGCTTGGGTCAAGGCGGATGCGTTCCGGCTGGAACAGGTCTTGGACAATCTGTTGTCCAATGCGCTGAAGTTCAGCCCCGAAGGGGGTGTGGTGAAGGTGTATCTGAAGCCAGACCTGCAGGCTGGTGTACTGGAGGTCGCAGTCTCAGATACGGGGCCTGGTATCGCATCAGAGGATCTGCCACATATCTTTGAGCGCTTTTACCAGGGCCGTTCCAAGGTCAAGCAGAGCGCAGGAAGTGGGTTAGGGTTGGCATTGGTCAAGAATGTTGTCGAAGCTCATGGAGGAAGGATCTGGATCGAAAGCGAGAGAGGGAAGGGGGCAACTGTACGGTTTATCCTACGGTTGACGAAATCGGAAGGGAAAGGGGAACCGTGAAAACGAAGACATATCTTATGACGATCAGTTACTGCGTTCTGCCTTTTTTTCTAGCCTCATGTGCAGCGTGGACGACGTCCGCCCCTCTCTCTCGCCCCTATTTTGTGACTGATCCAGGAGAAGCTGCTAGTTTTCAATCGCTTGCAAAGAAACAGGAGGATTTAGTCTCGCGATGTGCCCAATCACGCTCTTGCGATCAGGTGTATTTTACGCGTGGACTTCTTGGGCTCTATGAAAGTCGCGAAGTTGCAGCGAAATACTTTGAAAAAGTTCTGACCGTTACTCCAACAGGGCCGATTGCAAGGACGAGTAAAGCCTGGCTGCAAGTCATCCAAAACCCCGTTGTTTCTGGGCAGAAGGGATGGCCTGAATCTGTACTGACTGCCTCTGCGATTGCGGACGCGCACACATCATTAGCGATGGTGGCGGATCGTCTGGTTCGGAACTTGCTTGATGAACAGGTGTTGATCCAACAATTCCATGCCTCGAAGGATGATGAGTCGGAGGCGATGGAGGCGTTGCAGCGGGAGTTGGCGGAGCGAGATCGCAGAATAGAGACGTTCCTCTCCAAGAAAGATTCGACAAAGGGATCGGCAGATCCAGTCGCGCTGCAAAAACAATTGGCTGAACGAGATAAGAAGATTGAAGAGCTGTCTTCTCAGCTTGAGGCGTTGAAACGAATCGATCAAGAAATGCGCGAGAAAGTTCGTCCGATCCGTCCTCCGTTGACGACGGTTCCTAGCCCAGGTCCAGAAACCACACCCTAAATGAAAGCCAGAAAGATTAGGTAATCATGGAGTCAAAAGACATGGAACGAGAGAACATTCTTGTCATTGATGATGACGAGGGATTGTTGCATTTGCTGAAAATGCGGTTGTCCGCGATGGGATTTTCCGTCACATCTCGTACCACGGGACAGGAGGCGGTGGAGGCAACGAAACACACGACGTTTGATTTGGCGATTACTGATCTCCGCCTTCGAAATGAAAATGGGCTAGATGTGACCGAAGCGTTGTTGCAAAACCAGCCGGGACTTCCGGTCATCATTTTAACGGCCCATGGCAGTATTCCCAACGCGGTGGAGGCGATGCAGCGTGGGGCGTTCGGGTATCTGACAAAACCGTTCGATGATAAAGAGCTCAAGGAGACGATCGATAAAGCGCTCACTCAACGGCGAATGAGTCGTGAGATTGATCGACTCAAATCGTTAGTCAAGGAGCTCTATGGGCTGGAGAATGTCGTGGCGCGAAGTTCGGCAATGCAACAGCTCTTTCAACAAATTGGTCAGGTTGCTGAATCAGATGCAACCATCCTGCTCTTTGGCGAGACTGGTACCGGTAAGGAGGTCATGGCGCGTGTTATTCATGCGAACAGTCGCCGCAGTAAAGGTGCGTTCGTGGCGCTTAACTGTGCTGCCATTCCGGAAACACTGTTTGAGAGTGAGTTGTTTGGGCACGTGAAGGGTGCCTTTACGAGCGCCCATGGTGCAAAGCGAGGACTCTTTCAAATGGCCCATGGCGGGACGCTCTTTCTTGATGAAATCGGTGAAATGCCGCTCTCAATGCAGGTGAAGTTGTTGCGTGCCGTCCAGGAACGGGAGATCAGAGAGGTTGGATCAGAGACGTCCGTGAAGGTCGATGTACGCATTCTTGCAGCGACGAATAAGGATCTCGCCGAGGCAGTGAAGAGCGGAGCATTCCGTAACGATCTCTACTATCGGATTTCGGTGGTTCCTCTGTTCATTCCCCCATTGCGTGAGCGGCGAGATGATATTCCGTTGCTCGCTCAGTATTTTCTTCAGCAGAGCATGAAGCGATCCAATAAGGATGTCAAAGGGTTTACGCCTGCTGCGCTTCATCGGTTGGTGATCAATCCCTGGCCGGGTAATGTACGTGAGTTGGAAAATGCGGTCGAGAAAGCAGTGGTGATGTCGCAGCAAGAAATGTTGACGCCAGATTTGTTTCCGGCAGTCAGTGCGTCGGCTGAGTCACCACTCAAGCCGCTTACAGAGGCAAAGGAAGAGTTTGAACGCACCTACCTAAAGAATGTACTGCATTTGACGGGTGGCAATATCTCACGTGCCGCTCAGTTTGCCGGGCGATATAGGGCTGACTTCTATAAGATGCTCAGGAAGTATGGACTCCATCCTTCGACTACGAAGGGAAGACCCGAGGCAGAGGTCGATGAGCTAGAATCCGAGGAGCATTTGACTGAAGCAGAACGATAAGAGCTTACAGCTTAAAATGCCTCACTGCTTTGAAGTTCTCAGTAGAAGTCGTTTCATGATCCAGGTTCCTGGGAGCGAGTTGGTCCAACCCCAATAGTTATCAGACGTTCTCCCACCTCCTGTGCAGGAAGCCACAGCTGGAATGTTGTGGAAGAAGGCATAGGGGGTGTTCTCTGCATTAATCAGATCCCTATAGGCGGCGTGCTGCCCGAATCCCCCTTCCTTCGGGCACAGTGATGTTTTCTGGGGAGGGTGTTAGCCCTGATATGGTGAGGGCCTTACCCAGAACTCAGCGGCTAGGATAGGTGTGGAGAGCTCGAAGTTTCGGTACCCGTATGGGTAGCTCGACATCGTGTGCAGAAAATGGATGGCTTTTGAGTTGGTTGTGTTTGTGATCGATGTGCTGGTTTGTCATTCATTCGAATGATAGGGCGGTCTTGATGAAGACCGCCCTATGCCATGTTCTCTATCAGGATCAGTAGACGCTCTTGCTCACCTCGTTGGAATATCCACTTTCATTTCCCGCGATATCAAAGGCCGTCACGACAAAGAAGTAGGTTTTCCCGAATTCGAGGCCTGTTGCTTGGTAGCTTGTCACATTGCCACGAAGCATCGCGATGACACTTCCTTGGTCATATCTCCCCGAGATTGTTGATCGGTAGACCTTATATCCAGCCAAATCTGTTTCGCTATTGGCCTTCCACGTCAATGTCGCGGATGAACTCGACGGAGCGTTGAGTGTCAGCGTAATCGTTACAGTCTTGATGGTGCCTCCACTGGTCACTGTAACGGTTGCCTGGTTCTCTCCCTGAATTGCCTTTGAGGTGTCCACGTTGGCGGTGATGGTTCCATTGGCAGCTCCAGAAGTCTGACTGAGCGAAAGCCATGCGGCGGTTTTTGTTGCTGTCCAGGATCCACTGGCCTGCACGGCGATGGCCTTGCTCGCTGGGTTGGCCAACCCTTGGGTTGCCGTAAAGGCAAGGCTATTTGATGAGAGGGTCAAGGAACCGGATGTGAGCGTCAGCGTCACGCCGATTGTTCTTGTCGTGCTTCCGGCCGTCACGGAAATGGTAGCATTATTGATCTGCGTTGAAACATTTCCGAGGTCAACGCTTGCGATAATTGTCCCGTTGCCGGAACCGGAGGTCGTGTTCAACTTAAGCCAGGCAGCATTGACGCTGGCCGTCCAGGTGCCATTTGCTGTGACGTTCACAGATTGGTTGGCCGGATTGGAGCTGCCCGACACGCCTGTATAGGTCAGTGATGATGGACTGAGTGTGATCGAGGTCGTCGGTGCCGGCGTCACGCTCAAGGTGACGGAGATTGCAACGGGTTGTGCGCCAGGTGCACTGAGCGTGATGGTCCCGGTGTGGGTACCGACGCCGAGGGAGCCCAGCACGGGGGTAATGGTGACAGTGCCA